>JAGHDA010000470.1 GCA_021160185.1 Verrucomicrobiota bacterium | reverse complement strand
GGGCTGAAGATGTATCACGGTGGCTTCAAGCGCAACTTTCCGCTGTTCACGCGCGAGATGGAATTTCGATTCAATCACCGGGATGATCCTGACGCCGTCACCTATCTGTACAAACTGCTAAAATCTGGTCCGAATTAATGGTCCAATCCCTAATAAATTAGGTGATTGCCGGAAGCCCTTTCGGAGGTTTTTCATCGCGCCCGCCGGGGTTCCCGGCGCGTTCGGTTTTTGGAAGCCTTGCTTCGCCAACCGGCAAAGCTCAGGGAACGGAGGAGGCAGGCCGGGAAGGCGAGGCGGCGGCCGGCGGCTTGGGCGCGGGCAGCAGAAAGCTCACTCCCCTGCCCTCGTCGGAGATCGCCAGAGGCGGGTGGCCGTCCCATTTCTGGATGATCTGGAGATCGACGTAAGCGGGATTGCGGCTGAGAGCCTCGCTGCGGGTGCGGATGGCCTCCGCCGCGCCGCGGGCGCGGATCACCTCGGTCTTCGCGTCGATTTCGGCTTGTTGCTGAGCGAACTGAGCTCGGGCCGCCTCCTGTTGCTGGATCATCTTTTGCTCAATCGCCTGTTCCAGCTCGTCCGAAAGAGAAAGGTCCTCGATCACCAGATCCACGATGTCGAGGAAATCCTCGCCGACTTTTTTGCGAGCAAGCAAAAGGGCCTTCTCTTTCACTTCCAGCCGATTGGTCACAATGTTCTCGGCGGTAAGCAAAGCGGTGACTTCCTTGACGGCTTCCTGAACTCGGGGGGCGATGAGATTGTGGAACGGGTCGCCCTGATACTGTCGGTAAATGCGGACGACCGACTTCTCCGGAACCCGATAGAGCACCTGCAAGTCGGCGTTGATTTGCTGAAGGTTGGAAGAATAGCACTCGGCCTTGATCGGCAGCGTGCGCTGGCGAACCGAGACGGGGATTATTTGGGAAACGAACGGCAGCTTGAAGGCCAGCCCCTCCGGAACGAATTGCGTCGAGACGCGGCCCAGGGTTACCCGCACGCCGCGGTAGCCGGGCTGGACCACGCAAGTTCCGTCGATCACAAGCGCCAGCGCCGCCAGCGCCGCCAGGCCCAGGACGATCTTTCGCCCCAATCGCGGCGGCGGGATGCGAATCTCGTAGACGCGCTCGCTTCCGTAAGGATCGTCGTTCATGGGGCGCCTCCCGACTGTTCGGCGGAGGAACGCTCAGAGGCCGCTTTTTGGAACGAACGGAGGGGCAGCAGAACCGCCGCGCTCCGCGCCGAGCCGCTCACCGCCCATGGCATCTCCCCGTTCCACCGCTCCACGGTTTCGTATTCCAGGTAAGCGGGATTCCGCCCCAGGACTTCGCCCTGGAGATCGATCGCCTGGGCCTCGCCCTTGGCCTTGATAACGGCAGTGTCGGCCTCGATCTGCGTCTTTTCCTGGGTAAAGCGCGCCTTGATGGCCTCCTGTTCCTGAACCATCTTCCGCTCGATCGCCGCTTCCAGCTCCGGGGAGAGGGAAAGGTTCTCGATCACCAAATCCTCGATCGCCAGCAATTTGCCCACTTTCTCCCGACAAGAAGCCAGGGTGTGGTTCTTGACCTGCTCCCGCTCCTGGACGATACGCTCAGCGCTCCGCGTGGCGGCCGTCTCCTTGAACGCCTCATAGACGCGGGGAGCAATCAGGCTGGCGAACGGCTCGCCCTCGTAGTCGCGGAAGATCGTCACGACCGACTCGGGCGGCACGCGGTAAAGGACCCGGAGCCGCGCCTTGACCTGCTGCAAATCCGATGAGTAACAAATTGTTTCCAGTTCCTCGGTTTGCTGGCGCACCAGCACCTGCTCCACCCGGCTGATGAAGGGCAGCTTCCACCCGAAGCCCTCCGGCTCATACTGGGAGGCGACCTTCCCCAGCGTGACACGCACCCCGCGATAGCCGGGCTGGACGACAAAGGTCGCCTGCCCGACGCTGACCAACGCCAGCGCCGCCAGCGCCCCGGCGGCAAGGAGCAGATTTCGCGTCCGCGGCGTCATCGACGAGACAGCAAACACCGCCCCGCCTTCCGGGGCAAGGAAAACCGACGCGCGCCCGGCGCTTGAATCTTCTCCGGCTGAGCGGCTACTTTGGACGCGCCGACCGGATCGCGCGCCGCAAGCCACGCCGGCCGGCCCAAGCGCTATGAAAAACAGGAAAAAAGCCCCCGCGCCAACAGCTCGAGTCCTCCGAAGCGCCGCGGTCCTGCTTCTCTGCCGCTGTGCCCTCGTCGGGCTTCTCGCCCAGGGAACCCGCGCCCAATACGAGCGGGCGCTGCATCTGCGCGAGATCGTCCGCGGCAAGGTCTTCCGCGACCGCGTCCGCCCCCGGTGGTTCGACGGCGGCAAGCGGTTTTGGTACCGAGTTGAAACCGGCCCGAAGAGCTGGGAGTTTGTGCGCGTAGACGCGGCGGCAGGGCGGCGCGAGGCGGCGTTCGACCACGACGCCCTGGCGGAGGCGCTGTCCAAGGCCCTAGGGCGGCGAACGGACCCGGCGGCCTTGCCGATCGGCGCGCTTGCATTTCCCGAGGGGAAAGTCGAGTTCGACTGCGAGGGCAAGCGCTGGCGGTTTGACCCGGCGGCAAGGCGGGTCAAACCGCTGAAAAAGCCCGCCCAGGAAGCCGGCCTAGTCCCCCTCAAGCGCCCGCGGCCAAGCCGCGCGGGCGGCAGGGAAACCGAGCTTGTCTTTGTGAATCGGACCAAAAAGCTCATCAGGCTGTTTTGGATCGACATGGACGGCAACCGGCGGTCTTACGGAACGCTCGCTCCCGGCGCGCGGCGGGCCCAGCATACTTACTCGGGGCACGTGTGGCTGGTTGAGGACGCCTCCGGCAAACCGCTGGGCGTCTTCGAAGCGGCGGAGACGGGCGGCGAAGCGATCATCGAAGACGGCCGGGGAACGGCGCGCCCCAAGCGCGCGCGAAGCAACCGCCCCGCGCCGCCCGCGCCCCGGCGGAGCCGATGGCGGGCGCGGATCATCGACAACAACGTCTGGCTCGAATCGACAAGCGCCGGGGAGCGCGTCCAGATCACCCGCGACGGCTCGGCCGAGGACGGCTACCGGGAGCCGTTTTATCCCTCGCCGGACGGGCGATGGCTGGTCGTGATGAAGACGCGCAAGGGCGACGACCGCAAGGTGTGCCTCATCGAATCCAGTCCCAAAGACCGCCTCCAGCCCAAGTTGCACTCCTTCGCCTATCTCAAGCCGGGCGACCGCGTGCCTCTGCCGCGGCCGGTCCTGATCGACCTGCGCTCCCGGCGGGCGATCGCCGTTTCTTCCGCCTTGTGCGCCAATCCCTACGCAATCAGCCGCTGCCGCTGGGCGCCCGATTCAAGCGAGTTCTATTTCCTCTACAACCAGCGGGGGCATCAGCTGCTGCGCCTGCTCGCCCTGAACCCGCGGACCGGCCGGGTCCGCTCGGTGGTGGAAGAGCGGAGCCGGACCTTTGTGGACTACGCCCACAAAACCTACATCCGTTTCCTGGACAAAACCGGCGAACTAATCTGGATGTCCGAACGCGACGGCTGGAACCACCTTTACCTCTACGACCTGCGAACCGGGCGGATAAAGCGGCAAATCACCAAGGGGCCCTGGGCGGTAAGGCGCGTCGTGCGGGTGGAGCCGGAGAAGCGGCGGATCTGGTTCTACGCCGGCGGCGTCCGCCCCGGCCAGAACCCTTACTGCCTCCACCTGTGCCGGGCGAACTTCGACGGAAGCGGCTTTCGGATCCTCACCGAGGGAAACGGGACGCACGAAGCGGCGTTTTCGCCGGACAAGCGTTTTTTCCTGGACCGCTGGTCCCGGGTGGATCTGCCGCCGGTGACCGAGTTGCGCGAAGCGGAGAGCGGCCGGCTGTTGTGCGTCCTGGAGCGGGCGGACTGGAGCGCGTTGCTGGCCGCAGGCTGGAGCCCCCCCGAGCAGTTTGTCGCCAAGGGGCGCGACGGCAAGACCGACATCTACGGCGTGATCTATAAGCCCAGCCGCTTCGATCCGAGCCGGAAATATCCGATCCTTGAGGAAATCTACGCCGGGCCGCAGTCGGCCTACACGCCGACGGCGTTCGGCCTGCAGATTCGCCAACACGCGATGGCCGAACTGGGTTTCATCGTGGTTCAGATAGACGGGATGGGCACGTCCTGGCGCTCGCGCGCCTTCCATGACGTGTGCTGGAGGAACCTGGGCGACGCGGGGATTCCGGACCGCGTGCGCTGGATTCGCGCCGCGGCCGCGCGCCGCCCCTACATGGACCTCGAAAGAGTCGGGATCTACGGCGGCTCGGCGGGCGGGCAAAACGCCCTGCGCGCGCTGTTGGTCCGAGGCGACTTCTACAAAGCGGCCGTGGCCGATTGCGGCTGCCACGACAACAGGATGGACAAGCTCTGGTGGAACGAGCTTTGGATGGGCTGGCCGGTGGGACCGCATTATGCGGAGCAGTCGAACGTCACCCAGGCCCATCGGCTTCAGGGCAAGCTGCTTCTCATGGTGGGCGAGCTGGATCACAACGTGGATCCGGCGTCCACCTACCAAGTCGTGAACGCCCTGATCCAAGCGAACAAGGACTTCGAGCTCATCGTCCAGCCCGGCGTGGGCCACGGCTCGGCCGAGACGTCCTACGGCTCGCGGCGGCGGATGGATTTCCTGGTCCGCGCGCTCTGGGGCGTCGAGCCGAGGAGCCGGCCATGAAAAAGCCTTCCTCCCAATCGCCCGAATCTCCCCGCGAGGCGCGGAGCGCCGCGCCCCGGCGCGCCGAGGCCGCCGAGGCCCTCTCCCCGCTCCTGACCGATCTTTACCAACTCACCATGGCCTGCGGCTATTGGAAACACGGCATGGATCGGCGGGAGGCGGTGTTCGATCTCTTCTTTCGCGCCAATCCCTTCCAAGGCGGGTTTGCCGTGGCCTGCGGGCTGGAGGAAGCGGTCCGGTTCGTGGAGGGCTTCCGGTTCCGCCGTTCGGAGCTGGACTGGCTGGCCGACCTGCGCGCGGCGGACGGCGCGCCGCTGTTCGAAGAAGCCTTCCTCAAGCGCCTGAGCCGTCTGCGCTTCACCGGCGACATCGACGCGATTCCGGAAGGCTCGCCCGTCTTTCCGCACGAGCCGCTGCTGCGCGTGGAGGGGCCCTTGATGGAGTGCCAGCTGCTCGAGACCGCTTTGTTGAACCTGATCGGCTTTCCCACGCTGGTCGCCACCAAGGCCGCTCGGGTCTGCCTCGCCGCCGAAGGCGACCCGGTGCTCGAGTTCGGCCTGCGGCGCGCCCAGGGCCCCAACGGCGGGCTCACTGCCTCCCGCGCCGCCTACGTGGGCGGCTGCGCGGGCGTCTCCAACGTCCTCGCCGGCATGCGCTACGGGATCCCCGTCCGGGGCACCCACGCGCACAGTTGGGTGCTCGCTTTCGGAGACGAGCGGCAGGCCTTCGAGGCCTTTGCGCGGGCCATGCCCCACAACTGCACCCTGCTGGTGGACACCTTCGACTCGATCGCGGGCGTGCGGCGCGCCATTCAAACCGCCAAGCGTCTCCGAAGTGAAGGCGTCCGGCTCCTGGGCGTCCGGCTGGACAGCGGCGATCTGGCCTGGCTCAGCCGGCAAGCGCGTCGGATGCTCGACGAAGCCGGGCTCCAGGAGGCCGTCATCGTGGCCAGCAACGACCTGGACGAGCGCGCGATCGCCGAACTCAAGCGCCAGGGCGCGGCGATCAACGTCTGGGGCGTGGGCACGCGGCTGGTCACAGCCTATGACCAACCCGCCCTGGGATGCGTCTACAAACTGGCGCGCATCCGCGAACCGGACGGCGCATGGCGGGAATGCATGAAGCTCTCGGACGAAACGGCCAAAACAAGCGTCCCCGGACGGCGTCAGGTCCGACGCTTTTCCCTTGAAGGACGCTACATCGCCGACGCGATCTTCGACCTGAGCAGGCCGCCGCCGCCGCGCTGGCGGATCGTGGATCCCGCCGACCCGATCCGACGAAAAGACATCCCGCCCGAAGCGGAGGGGGAAGACCTGCTCCAGCCGATCTTCCGGAGGGGCGAGCGGGTTTGGGCGGCCCCGCCGCTGGATGAAACCCGCGCCCGCACAGGCAGGGAGCTTCAGCGGCTGGACCCCGGCATCCTGAGATTTGTCAACCCGAACCGTTACCCGGCCGGCTTGGAAGAGAGTCTCTTCGAAAGACGCCAACGATTGATCGATTGCCTCCGAGGCGGCGGCTGAAGGAACGCCGCGCCTCCTCGCGCCCTAGGAAATCCCATGAATGCGTTGCTTATCGTCGATGTGCAGAACGATTTCCTTCCCGGCGGCGCGCTGCCCGTGCCGGAAGGAGACCGGGTTGCGCCGCTGATCAACCGCCTGATCCCCAGATTCGAAGCGGTCTACGCCACGCAGGATTGGCACCCGGCCGACCACCTCAGCTTTGCGGCCAACCACCCGGGCCGCCGGCCGGGCGAGACCGTGGAAATCGGCGGGTTGGAGCAGATTCTCTGGCCGGTCCACTGCGTCCAGTTCACCGGCGGCGCATGCTTCGCGCCCGGCTTGCGCACCGCTCCGATCCGCCGCGTTTTCCCCAAGGGCGCGGATAGGGAAACAGACAGCTACAGCGGCTTTTTCGACAACGGCCGCCGCCGCGCCACCGGCCTGGCCGACTGTCTCCGCGAAGCGGGCGTCGAGGAGCTGACCGTTTGCGGACTGGCCCTCGATTACTGCGTCAAATTCACCGTGTTGGACGCCTTGGAACTGGGGTTCCGCGTGCGGCTCGTCCAGGACGCCTGCCGGGCCGTGAACCTCCGGGCGGGCGACGGAGATCGCGCCTTGGAGGCGATGCGCGCCGCGGGGGCGCGGATCGTCGCCGCCCGGGAGCTTGCGGAGCCCTCCTGAACCGCGCGCGCGGCCGGCCGGCGGATCGCTTTCGCGGCTTGCGGAGAAAAGGTCCGCCGGGCAAGATGCCGAGCCATGAAAAAGCAGTCGGCGCTGATGTTGGCGGGATGCTTACTGGCTGGAGGAGCGTTGCGCGGCGGCCTGCCGCCGGAGAGCGCAGCCGACCGAAACGCCCGCATGGCTTGGTGGCGGGCGGCGCGGTTCGGCATGTTCGTGCACTGGGGGCTCTACTCCGGCCTGGGCGGCGTGTGGAAAGGCAAGGCGGTCGGCACGCGCGGGGGCATGGAATGGATCCAGCAGCGGGTGGGCGCGGACACTTATGAGTACGCCCACGAAGCCATCCCGCGGTTTCGCCCCAAAAAAGGCTTTGCGCGCGAATGGGCCCGGCTGGCCCGCGAGGCCGGCTGCAAATACGTCGTCTTCACCACCAAACACCATGAGGGATTCGCCCTCCATCGCTCGGACGTCACCACCTACGACGGCGGAGACGTGACGGGGCGCGACTTGACCTGGGAAATCGTCCAAGCCCTCCGCGCCGAAGGTCTGCGAGTGGGCTTCTATCATTCGGTGATCGACTGGCATCACCCTCAGTACGACTACGAACACGCCGGAGCTCTGCCCCATCCGCTCAAAGGCAAGCCTTCGCCAAACGGGCCGCGCAACCACGCGATCTACGTGAAATACCTTCATGCCCAGGTGCGCGAGCTGGTCGCCCGCTACGGGACGGTGGACATTCTCTGGTGGGATTACTCCAAGCCGGGAGCCGAGGGCGAGTTCTGGAAGGCCGACGAGCTGGTGCGAATGGTCAAGACTTTCCAGCCGGGCGTGATCATGAACGACCGGCTCTACCGGATTCCGGACATCGAGCGGCATGACTCGGTGGGGCGGCTGAAAAGCTGGACCCCTTCCCGCGGCGACTTCACCACGCCCGAGCAGACCGTTCCTTCCACCGGCGTGCCCGGGGTGGATTGGGAAGCCTGCATGACGATGAACACCTCATGGGGCTACTCAGCCCACGACCACGCTTGGAAGTCGACCAAGCAGTTGATTCATCACTTGGTGGACATCGTCTCCAAAGGAGGCAACTACCTGCTCAACGTGGGGCCGATGGGAGACGGCACGATCCCGGAGGAAAGCGTGGTCCGGATGCGGGCGATCGGGGCGTGGCTCCGGGTAAACGGCGAGGCGATTTACGGCGCCCAGGCCAATCCCTTCCCCGGCCTGAAGCTGGACGGCCGCTGCACCCGCAAAGGCAAGACGCTCTATTTCCACCTTTTCAGCAGGCCGGAGGACGGACGGCTGGCGATCCCCGCCGCCATTCGCCGGGCGCGGATCCTGGGCGAAGACGCGCCGCTCCGAGTGGTTCGTCAAGGCGATCGAAGCCTCATCTTCCTGCCCGAGAAGCTGCCCGACCCGGTCTGCACGGTGGTGCGCGCCGAATAGGGCCGCGCCCCCTGCTCGGAGACCCGAAAAACAGGAGCGACCGCTCACCGGCGCCGGGGAGCGGCCTCCGGAGGCGCAGGGGCAAAATCTTTCCGAACCCGAGGAGGCAGGCATGACTCAATAACGCTTTCGGCGGCGGCGCGAGCGTCCCGAACCACGGCCTGCAGCTCCTCGTGCAACGGCGCTTGGGCTCGGGCCACAAGGCCGGGCAAGGCGTTGGTTTCCAGCGGAGCCACTCGTTCCCACACCTCGCCCCGGACCAGCATGTCGGCCAGCCGCTCCACCGGGTCGGAGCGTTCCGGACGCCAGAGCAACGTCAGAAGCAGGGCGAAAGCGGCGAAAGCGGCCGCCGCCAATGCCGGCGCCGCCCGTCGCGGCAAGCCCGCCGCGGCCGGCTCCAACCGGACGGCGCGTTCCGCTTTCCGCCGGGCATGAAGAGCGGCGACAAGGGCGGGCTCCGGAGCGC
>JAGHDA010000390.1 GCA_021160185.1 Verrucomicrobiota bacterium | reverse complement strand
GGGCGGCGCCGCATGTGGAAGTGAAGGGAATGCGTCGAGAGCAGCCGGGGCGGGGTGGAGCGTTGCAGGAGGCGTGGTTGGGGACGGAGGCGGATATTGTGAGTTACATGGATGTGGATTTGAGTTCCGACCTGCGGGATTATCCGCGGCTGTTGGCGCCGCTGGTGCGGGATGAGGCGGATCTAGCCGTCGGATCCCGGTTGGCGCCGGGGGCGGAGGTGCAGCGGAGTTGGAAACGGGAGATTTTGAGTCGTGGGTATAGTCTTTTGGTACGTATTGTGCTTCGGTTTCCGGTTCGAGATGCCCAGTGTGGATTCAAGGCGATGAAGGCTGCTGCGGCGCCGGCGGTGTTGCTGGAGGTGGAGGATCGGGGGTGGTTTTGGGATACGGAGCTATTGTGGGTAGCGAATTGGAAGGGGTTTCGGGTGAGGGAGATTCCGATTCGGTGGGTGGAGGATCGGGACAGTCGGGTGCGGCTGTTGCCGACGATTTGGGGGGATGTGCGGGGGCTTTGGCGGCTGTGGCGGCGAGGGCGTCGCAGCGGGGCCGCATCCCTGCCGCAGGGACGCGGCATAGGGTGGACCAAAAGATGAAAAGAAGGAGGTGGCTATGAAGGTAAGATGGAACAGGTTGGTCCGGGGAGGCGGCCCGGAGGCAGGACTGACCCTGATGGAGCTGTTGGTGGTGATTGCTATTATTGCGATTTTGGCGGCGTTGTTGTTGCCGTCGATTCAGAAGGTGAAGATGAAGGCTTATTTGGTCGCTTGTGAGAACAATCTGCGGCAGATCCAGATGGCCTGGCAGGCGTACGCGGATGACTATCAGGGGCGGGTGGTAAAGAGCTGGGCATTGTTTACGAACGGGGTGTGGCGGAGTACGGAGGATTCGTGGATTGGGCTCAGCAGCGCGCCGTATGATCCGGATTACACGATGATCAAACGAGGGGTGTTTTATCGGTTGGGGTATTTTACGGAGGTTAAGATGTATCATTGTCCGGCGGATCGGAGTCGGGTTAAGGACAGTCCGATGTTGCGGGCGTGGGCGCGGCGGACCGGACGTCGTCCGCTGTTCCGAACCCGCAGTTATAGTTTGCATGGGGTGTTTGGCGGCCGGACGAATGAGCAACAGACGGTGGTCCAACGGGTCTGGCAGGTGGCGAATCCGAGCAAGGTTTTTACGTTTTTAGATGAGCAGGAGGATTCGATTGACGATGGGCATTTTTTGGTGTGGCCGTATCCGGATGATCGGTGGGTGAACATGCCGGCCGATCGGCACAGTCGAGGGGCGGTGTTGGCGTTTGTGGATGGGCATGTGGAGCGATGGGGATGGCGGTGGAAGAAGGATTTTCGGAAGAAGCAGAGTTATTGGAAGCGGGCGGAGAACAAGGCGGATTTGGAAGACCTGCGCCGGTTACAGAGTGCCTCGTTTATCAAGTGGAACTTTCATCCTCAGCCGTAAAGAGGGTTGCTACGCTTGGGAGAGGCGGGGAAGGACGTGTGCCGTGACGCGTGATGGCGTGATCGCGGAAAGGTCCGCCGTCTGACGACGGGACACATAGAATTCAGGACGGAGCAAGGGGATGATTGCGTTCTATTCGGCGGCCAGAAATTTCTCGCTATGGAGGGCGGGTTGTTTCAGATTTTCTGATGATGGGAGAGGGATCGAATTCGAATCGATCTGAAGGGCCGCGTTTTTCCGATCTGCCGGCCGAGGCGGAGCCTCCGATCTTGGTGTTGGGATTGGGAAACGATCCGTTGGCGGATGATGGGGTGGGTGAAGGAGATTTCTTGGGCTCGGGAGAGGCGCGGCAAGGACGTGGCGACGTAGTGCGTGATCCCGTGATGTTGTGATGCGTGATGATGTGAAAATTCCTTCGTGAGGTTGTTAGAGCTCATCCGAAAAATCGGTTGGGTCGTTTGAAGGGAAGGCTTTTGAGGAGAGAAAACATTGGATGAAAGGCATGATCGCAGCGGATGGGAGGATAGAGGAAAGAATTTCTTGCGGCGGCTTGAGGACAAACCGTCCTACCCGCCGTGGTCGCCGCGGTCGGGGGCTGCTCGCGACGCCTTGGCCAAAGAAGCTTGCGGACAGGGAATGAATCGGCCTACTCTCGCGCCATGACGCGCATATCCGATCGAGTTCCCGCTAGCGCCCTTCGCGGGGGCCTGCTTCTGTTTTGCGCCGGTGTGTTTCTCGCGCTCGTTGTGGCGGCGGTTCCTTCCTTCGCGGCGGAGCCGGCGAAGTCCGCTCCTGCCGTCCGATACGATCCGGCGGTGAAGGACATCGAGGGGTGGAAGGTGTATGTCGAGCCGGCTTTGCTGCCGGGCGGGAAGCATGCCGAGGAAGGCGCCCGGGCGCTTGCCATGCTGGCCAATCACTTGCAGCGGATCAAAATCCTCATGCTGCCGGACCGCCTGGAGAAGCTTCAGACCGTCGGCATCTGGATCGAGCATCGGCATCCCAGGCTCGGCGCTATGCAGTATCATCCGAGCAAACGCTGGCTGGCGGCGCACGGACACGATCCGCGTCTGGCCAAGAAGGTCCACATCACCCGGGCGGCCGAGTTGCTCTCGAGGCGACAGATGCTCAAGCATCCGGCGGTGGTGTTGCACGAGCTGGCGCACGCGTATCACGACCAGTTCCTCGGTTTTGACAATCCCAAGATCATCGCCGCGTATAAAAAAGCGAAGGCGTCCGGCAAATACGAAAAGGTGCTGCTCTACACCGGCAAGTATGTCCGTCACTATGGGCTGACCAACCACAAGGAGTACTTCGCCGAAGGCACGGAGGCCTATTTCTACCGCAACGACTTTTATCCGTTCGTGCGGGCCGAGCTGAAAGAGTTCGATCCCGCGCTGCATGACCTGCTCGAGAAAATCTGGGGACCGGCCCGATGAAAACGATCCGTTCGCTCCTGACCGCTATGTTGGCCGCGACGGCGCCTCTTGCCGCCGCGCAAGCCGCTTCCGCCCGCCTGCCCAACATTCTGCTCATTCTCGCTGACGACCTGGGCTACGGCGACGTAGGCTGCTACAATCCGGAATCCAAGGTTCCCACGCCGAACCTCGACCGGCTCGCCGCCCAGGGCATGCGCTTTGCCGACGCGCACAGCCCCTGCACCGTCTGCACGCCCACGCGCTATAGCGTGATGACGGGCCAGATGGCGTTCCGCGTGCCTCGGGGCGGAACCGTGTTCACCGGCGCGGGCGGCCCGTCGTTGATCGCTCCGGAACGGCTGACTCTGCCCGAGATGCTCAAGCAGAAGGGCTACGCCGCCGCCGCGGTCGGCAAGTGGCATATCGGCCTGACGTTTTATGATCACGAGGGCAAGCCGATCCACAAAGGCGGCCTAGCGGCGGTGAAGCGAATCGATTATTCGCGTCGGATTGACGGCGGGCCGCTGGACCATGGCTTTGACTACTTCTTCGGCACGGCCTGCTGCCCGACGACCGATTGGCTGTATGCCTTCATCGACGGCGACCGGATCCCCATTCGGCCGACCCACCAGCTCGATCGCGCCCGGATGCCCAAGCATCCTTACGCGAACGACAACCGCCCCGGCCTTATCGCGCCGGACTTCAATCCCGAGGAGGTGGACCTGCTCTTTCTCCAGAAGAGCCAGGCGTTTCTGGAGCGGCACGTCCGGCAGTCGCCCGCCCGGCCGTTCTTCCTCTACCACGCGATGCAGGCGGTGCATTTGCCGTCATTCCCGGCGTTTCAGTTCCAAGGCAAAACCCAGGCCGGGCCGCACGGCGATTTCATTTACGAGATGGACTGGGTGGTCGGCGAGCTGTTGGCCACGTTGGAACGGCTCGG
>JAGHDA010000407.1 GCA_021160185.1 Verrucomicrobiota bacterium | reverse complement strand
GGTTCATGCCGCCTGCGGCGGCGCCGCCCCCTAGGGGGCGGGAAGGAAACCAACAAGGAGGAAAACATCATGAACAAAGGATAACTTATTCCCTCTACTCTTTGGTTCGCTTTTGGGGTCCACCTCTCCCCGCCGCGCCGAGCCGGGGCCGCTCGTTGGGCGAGGCTGCGCCCGCGCGTCCGAGGGTTCGGGGATTTACAATCTGCAATCCGGCCGCTCCGGCGGCCGCTGCTTGGAGAAACCGCCGCCGGGACCAGTCCGATCGGTTTCCGGGAGGGTTGTCTTGAGTTGCGCGCATGGTCATGTCGCTCCTTCGATTTCAAGTCCGCCGCCGGCAAACGGGCATTTTTCCATTGGTCGGCGCTGGAAGGCATGATTTCTCCTTTTGGAGGGTGTGAAAAGCGAAAAGGCGCCGCGCGGGCCGGAGCGACAAAAAGCGCGGCGTCCGGGAGGACGCCGCGCGGGAAGGTTCGGCGATCGAAGGCGGGGGTTAGTTGCTCCCGCGCCCAGAGACGCCCTTCGCGCCTTTGGCGATGGCTTGGGCCTTGGCCTTGGGACGGAGAGCGCGCACGGCCTTGCCGGCCAGCCACATCTCCGAGTTGCCCAGCTTCTCCAGTTCTTTCTGGAGGCGTTCCTGGTAGTTGCGCTTGCCGCACTCGGTCAGGACCCGCTTGGTTTCCGCGCCTTCTTTCACGCGCTTGTAAAGCTCCTTGAACACGGGCATGACGGCCTTCTTGAACTTGGGCTTCCAGTCCAGCGCGCCGCGCTGCGCCGTGGCCGAGCAGTTGGCGTACATCCAGTCCATGCCCTTTTCATCCACCAGGCGAATGAGGCTTTGGGTGAGCTCCTCGACCGTTTCGTTGAACGCTTCGCTGGGGCTGTGGCCGTGCGCCCGGAGCACGTCGTATTGGGCTTCCATGATGCCCGCCAGCGCGCCCATCAACACGCCCCGCTCGCCGGTCAGGTCGGAGTATACCTCTTTCTCGAACGTGGTGGGGAAGAGGTAGCCCGAGCCGATGCCGATGCCCAGCGCCAGGCAACGGTCCGCGGCTCGGCCGGTGTAGTCCTGGAAGACGGCGTAGCTGGAATTGATTCCCGCGCCGGTGAGGAAGTTGCGGCGGACCGAAGTGCCCGAGCCTTTGGGGGCCACCATGATTACGTCCACGAATTCCGGAGGCACAACGCCGGTCTGGTCCCGATAGACGATGGAGAAGCCATGGCTGAAATACAGCGCGTCGCCTTCTTTGAGACGCTTCTTGACCGTCGGCCAGATCTTCCGCTGCGCCGCGTCGCTGACCAGCATGCAGACGATGGTTCCCCGCTCGGCCGCTTCGTCGATGTCGAAGAGCGTTTCCCCGGGCTTCCATCCGTCGCGCCTGGCGCGGTCCCAGTCTTTCTTAAATTCCTTGGCCTGGCCGATGATCACGTTGAATCCGTTATCCCGCAGATTGAGCGATTGGGCCGGCCCTTGCACGCCGTAGCCGAGGACGGCGATCACTTCGTTTTTCAAGACGCGCCGCGCTTTGGAGAGCGGGAATTCCTTGCGGGTGACGACTTCTTCTTCAACTCCGCCAAAATCAATAACAGCCATTGCTTGCTCCTTTCCTTGGTTGTGTTTGTTCCGCGCGGATGTTCGGCGAACAGAAAGATGATAAAGCTTCTCCGGCGCGAACGTCAACTTGCAATCGGTCGAACGGCTTTAGCCCCAAAAATTCAGTTTCTCGGAAGGGCCACCTTTCCGGTGCGGGTTAATTCGAGGATGCCGAAGGCGCGCATCAGTTCGATGAATTTCTCCACCTTGCCCTCGTCGCCGGTGACCTCGATGGTCAGGCTCTTTGATTGCACGTCCACGATCTTGGCGCGGAAGATGTCGGTGATTTGCATCACCTCAGCTCGGGTTTCGGAAGTCACGCCCACTTTGACCAGGACCAGTTCCCGATCCACGTACTCGCCGTCCCGGAAATCCTGGACTTGGATCGACTCGACCAGTTTCTCCAACTGGTGAACAATCTGGTCCACCGTGGCGTCGTCGCCGCGGGTGACGATGGTCATCCGCGAGACGGTTGGGTCCTGGGTGGGCGCGACATTCAGCGTGTCGATATTGAAACCGCGGCCGCTGAAGAGCCCCGCCACGCGCGTCAGCACGCCGAACTTGTTCTCCACAAGAACTGATATTGTATGTCTCATCGCTTGCGTTTTTCTTTTCGCCCACTCTGCGGAGAGGAGGGCAAAGGCTGCGCGAGCCCGGCGCTTCACCCTCCGGCCGACGCCACAGCCTACCAGCGCCCCAAACGCCGCGTCAACCGGGGTCGCTCTTCGGCTCGGCGCGAGGGGCCTTTTGGGGAGACGCTTGGGAAGCGTCCTTGCCGACGGGTTGAGGCGCGGCGGTTTGGGGGCTTTGCGGAGCGCCCGGTTGGGAAGAGGCGCAGGCCTTCGCCTTGTCGATCTTGGCCTTGATTTCCGGCTTGGGATCCAATTGATAGGCCTTGCGCCAGGCCTCAATCGCCTTTTTCTTTTGCCCGAGCGCCTGGTAGATGTCGCCCAGATGCTCGTACAACGTGGCGTCTTGTTCCTCCTCGCCGGCGGCTTTTACCGCCTTGAGTTGATACTCAAGCGCTTCCTTGTATCGCTTCAGCCGGTAGAGCGCCCAGCCCATGCTGTCCAGATACGCCGCGTTGGTCGGATCGACCTCGAGCGCCCTGCGGATCAGTTCGTAGGCTTCCTCAAGGTGTTCGCCCCGGTCAGCCCATGTATAGCCCAGGTAGTTGAGGGCGGGGGCGTAGCGCGGTGCGAGCTGGATCGCCTTCTTGAGGGCCTTTGCCGCCTCGTCGATCTTTCCGAGCCGCTCATAGGTTGTCCCGAGCTGAAAGTAAAAAAACTGGTTGAGCCGTCGCGGCTCGGCGACCTCGGCGTGGATCCTGGCCGCGGTGAAGCGCTTGAGCGCCTCGGCGTATTTCTCCTGCGCGCCGTACGCCAGGCCCGTGTAGAACTCGAGGAGAAAGGAGGGCTTGAAACGGGATCGCGCCTTGCCGAGGACCTCGAGGGCTTCCTCCGGTTTGTTTTGCGCCAGGAGCGTTCCGGCGAGTTGGTAATAGGCGGTTTCCAGATCCGGATTCAGGAGAATGGCTTTGCGGAAGCTTTCCTCGGCTTTGGCGTACTCGCCTTCTTCGCTGGCGATGCTTCCGAGCATGAGGTGGACGAAAGGGTTGGTGGGGTTGATGCGAAGGATCGCCTCGAGCTGGGCGCGCGCTCCTTGCCGGTCGCCGACCTGGAGGTAGAGACGATAGAGCCGGTCTCGCAGCAGCGCCTCGCCGATCGAGAGCCGGGGGGGGAATCGTCGGAGCAGCTCGGAGTAAGCTTCGATGGCTTTCTTGGGAAAGCCGGCTCGCCGCCATCCCTCGGCTATCCGTTCGAAAAGAGCGGGGTTTTCGCCCCGGAGCGCCCAGGCGCGCGACAGCCACTTTTCAGCGCGGGCGCGAGCTTGTTCCCGGCTTGTCTTGCCGGTTTCCATCATGTCCAGGAGCTGTTCGGTCAACCCGATCAGAAATTCGGCGCTCGCGTCGGGGCTCTTCGCGCCTTGGTCCAGAGCGGCAAGGGCCTTTTCCGGATGGTTCGCCTCGATTGCAAGTTGAGCCAGGCCGCGGTAGGCGATCAGCGCGCGGGGGTCGCGCCGGATGGCTTCCTTGAAGGCGGCCTCGGCCTCTTCCTTCCGACCGAGGGCCTGACGGGCCATGCCCAGGTAGGCGAGAAGTCTTCCGCTTGCCTTGGGCTGGTTGCTGAGGGGATCGAGGACGCGCAGGGCTTTCTCAGGTTGATTGGCGCGGAGGTAGCGGCGCGCCAACTCGACCGCCAGCGGCTCGTTGGCCGGGTCCGCTTTCAGAGCGGCTTCATACTCGGCGATCGCTTGATCATTCTCGCCCCGAGCGTCTTCCACCACGCCCATGGCGTAGTGGGCGAACGCGTCGGCGCGTCGTTCCAAAGCCTTGTCGGCCGAGCGGGCGACGGATGGGGCGGCGGTTTCGCTAGCGGCTACGACAAACCCCTGCGAAGCCGGGCCGCGGCATCCGGCGGCCAGGCTCAAGCCCAGGCTCAGGCAAAAACAAAACGCGCCCCTTTCAGGCTTGCGCTCGAAGGGGAAAAACCGGAGGCGCGCCCCCGTCGCGTCGGGCGATCGGCGGGGATGGCTACTTCTGCCAGGTGCGCTTCTTATGGCGGTTGGCACGGAGCTTCTTGCGACGCTTGTGCTTGTTAATTTTGGCCTTCCGACGTTTTTTTAGTGACCCCATAGTTTGAGTGCAGTTTCGCTGTGGTCGTTCAGTAAACCACCTTGTTCAGAGGGTATTCGATGATTCCTTCCGCGCCAAGAGCTTTGAGTTGGGGGATTAGCTCCCGGACCACGGACTCGTTGATGATCGTTTCGACCGCCACCCATTCCTCGCGGGCGAGGGGCGAGATGGTGGGATTGCGGAGGGCGGGCAGAGCGCTCACTAGCTTCTCCAGGCTTTTGCGGGGCACATTCATTTTCAGCCCCACCTTGGATTCGGCTTCCAGCGCTCCCCTCAAGAGCATCGCCAGGGTCTCGATCTTGCGGCGCTTCCACGAGTCCTTCCATGCTTGCCGGTTGGCAATGAGCCGGGGAGTGGAAACGAGCAGCGTGTCCACCACGCGCAGCTTGTTCGCTCGGAGCGAGGCCCCCGTCTCGGTCACGTCCACAATGGCGTCCACCATTTCATGGGCTTTGACCTCGGTGGCGCCCCAGGAGAATTCCACAAAGGCTTTGACGCCATGCCGGCGGAGGTAGGCCTTAGTGATATTGACCACTTCGGCGGCGATTCGCTTTCCCTCCAGGTCCTTTACCGAGCGGATGGGGGAATTCTCGGGCACGGCCAACACCCATCGGGCCGGGCGACTGGTGGCCTTGCTGAAGATAAACTCGCCGACTTCGTGGACCTTCGAGCCGTTCTCCACAATCCAGTCATGGCCGGTGAGCCCTGCGTCCAGATTGCCATGCTCCACGTACCGGCTGATTTCCTGGGCCCGAATGAACCGGATCTCCAGCTCCGGGTCGTCCACATAGGGGATATAGGATCGGCTTGATGCCTGGATGCGATATCCGGCCTTGGCCAGCTTTTCTATGGCGGCATTCTGTAAGCTGCCTTTGGGCAGGCCCAAACGCAGAAGCCGTTGTTCCTGTTTTTTTTCTCCACTCATCACTGAAACCCGCCGCGGTTCCGGCATTGCCGGCTTCCCGGAACCGAATCCTCCTCCGAGGCAGGGAAGCAAAAAAGCCGATTCGCGAGCTGGAATCAACCGTTTTCTTGCAAGCCCGCGGCAGACCTTCAACCGCGCCGCACAACCCGCCGCCCCCGAATCTCGAGACGGCCGGAGATCAAGTCCGCCAGCGCCGCGGGATAGAGACGATGCTCCACTTCTTGGATCCGGGCGTGGAGAGTCTCGGGCGTGTCCTCGTCTTCCACCCGCACCGCTTCCTGAGCGACAATCGGTCCGGTGTCTACGCCCTGGTCCACCAGATGCACCGTCACGCCGGTCACCTTTACGCCGTATTCCAGGGCTTGCCGCCACGCCTCCAGGCCTGGAAACGCCGGCAGCAGGGAAGGGTGGATGTTCACCACCCGCCCCGGAAACGCCTCCAGAAACGTCCGGTGCAGAATCCGCATGAACCCGGCCAACGCCACCCATTCAACGCCGGCGGCCTGAAGCGCCTCCACGTACGCCCGCTCAGCCGCTTCCTCCAGCCGCGTCCGGTACCGTCCCGGAGGAAGACAGCGCGCCTCGATTCCGCGCGCTTTGGCTTTTTCCAGGATGCCCGCGCCTTCCACGTCGCTCAGGACCAGCGCCACCTCGGCGGGCACGCTGCCCGCGGCGCAGGCGTCGGCGATGGCTGCGAAGTTGGACCCCTTGCCCGAGCCGAGCACGCCCAGTCGAATCTTCTTTGATCCTTCGTCCATTGTTTTGAACCGGTTCTCCGAAAGCCGCACGGCCCGCACGTTGCGAATCCTTATCCCGGCGGTTCCAAGTGGAGCAAGAAAAATGGTCGGGGCGGCCGGATTTGAACCGGCGACCTCTTGTACCCGAAACAAGCGCGCTAGCCAGGCTACGCTACGCCCCGACCTGCGCTCCGCTTTGCAGCGAAGCGGGCCTACCATGGCCCCCCGGAGTCCTTCCTGTCAAGAGCCGGATCCGGCT
>JAGHDA010000094.1 GCA_021160185.1 Verrucomicrobiota bacterium | reverse complement strand
GACGCGGAGGAAATTGCGATTCCTGCGGGCCAAGGCGCGTTTTTCCTACAGGGAGAGTTGCCCCTCGTGCCGGGCGCGCGGCTCCAGCAGTTCAACTGCTCGCCTCAAACCGGTTCGGACCCGGACGAGCGGACCGCCGATTTCATGATTGCGGCCATTCCGAAAGAGGTTCTCGGCCTGGAGGGCGGCGAGACGATTCGCGCCGCCGGCGTTGTCTTGCGCCCTCGGTTGACCTTTTCGAAAGGCGCGTGGGAATGGGAGCTCGATTCCGCCTTTTTCGGTAGGAAGCTTCGCGCCGAGGAGGACCGACTGGTTTTGCAGCCTCTTTGGATCCGCCTCCCTGGGTTCGCGGACGCCGACGGGGACGGGTTGAGCGATTTCGAGGAAACGCGCCTTGCGGGGACGGACCCCGCCTCGGCCGATTCGGACCGCGACGGCCTGCCCGACGGCTGGGAAGTCCGCTACGGACTCGACCCGCTGCTCGGCGAAGGCCGGGCGGGCGCGCAGGGCGATCCGGATGGCGACGGCGCGCCGAATCTGGCCGAGCTGCGTGCGGGAACCGATCCGACCGACGCGGACTCGGCGTTGCGTCTGGGATGGACGCTCGGTCCCGGGGGGCGCGCGGTTCTTCGGTGGCCGGCGAGGGCCGGGGAAAGGTATCAACTGGAGCGCGCCGATTCACTGGAAGGCCCCTTCCGGCCCGCGGGAGATCCGATCGAAGCGGGCGTTTCGGACGAGATCGCGGTTCCGATCGACCCGGCTCGCTCGGGAGAGGCGTTCTACCGGGTCCGGGTCCTTGTTCAGGAAGCGTCCGGCGATGCCTGCGATTTCTCGGCTCAATCTCATCATTAGGATGATTGACCCTTGAGTTGTGGATTTTATGATGCCCCGGGCGCAAGGTTCGCGAAGAGGCGAAGATGAAGAGACGGCGGCAACGGGCGATCGGTTGGGCGGCGGGGGCGTTGGCGACATGCGCCGCCGCTGCGCAGCCGTGGATCGGGCCTTTCTACACGGAATACTCGGACCCGATCGGGAAGGCGCGCCGGATCGAAGCGGCGGGGCCGTTCTGGGCCCAGGAGCGGGAGATTGCGCCGGCCGCCGAAGCCGCGCGCCGGTTGACGCTTGCGCCGTTCTTCTCGATCGGCGAAACGCCGAAAACGGACGCCTCGTCGTTCGATCTGTTTTACCCTGTGGTCACCTATGACCGGTTCGGAACAGAATCGCGTTTCCAGTTTTTTCAGCTTTTCAGCGTGAGCGGCGGGGAGTCCGCTCCGGGGCGGCCGGCTCGCACGTACACCTTGTTTCCCTTCTTCTTCGCCCGCCGTTCCGAAGTCCCGGCGGAAAGCTACACCGCGCTGTGGCCGATCGGCGGCGTGTTGAAAAACCGGTTTTTCCGGGACGAGATCCGGTTTGCCCTTTGGCCTCTTTACGTGCGAACGCGCAAGCGGGATGTGGTGACGATTAACGCTCCCGCTCCGTTCTTCCACGTCCGGCGGGGGGAGCGGCTGCGCGGCTGGCAGCTGTGGCCGTTGTACGGTTGGGAGCGGCGGGATCCTCCGCCGGCGGGGAGGGATGCGGCGACAGCGATTCCCGGCCACGAGAGCCGTTTTGTCCTGTGGCCTTTCTACAGCGCCCGGACGGATGGGTTGGGCTCGACCAACGTCAGCTCGAAACTGTTGCTGTTTCCTTTTTACGCTCGCGAGAGGTCCGCTCTTCGGCGGAGCGCGACGTACTTGTGGCCGTTCGGCCTTTCGCTTCTTGAGGATCGCGAGAAGGCGTATCGGCAGACTTCCTTGCTATGGCCGGTGTTCAGCGCGGCTTCGGGCAAGGGGAAGAAGGAAATTCGTTTGTGGCCGCTGTTCGGGGACGCGCGCTATCCGGCGCGGCGTTCGCGGTTTGTTCTCTGGCCGTTGTGGACGGAGAAGACGCAGCGGAGCGAGGGGGTTGAGCGGCGTTCCACCCGCGGGGCGTTGTTTCTATACCGCAACGTGCGGGAGACCGAGACGAAGAGCGGCCGTCGGCGCGGCTTTGATTCCCTTTGGCCGCTGTATCTTCACAAGATTGACAAGGACGGCGTCCGGCGGCTGCAGATTTTTGCGCCTTTGGAGCCGTTCGCGCCTCACAACGAATCGATCACGCGGCTTTATTCGCCGTTGTGGGCGGTTTGGCGCGCCGAGTCCAACGCGGACGGAACCGTCTCGACCCGCTCTCTGTTGTGGAATCTCTACCGGCGCGAGCGGACTCCTGGCCGCCGCCGTTGGTCGGCGTTGTTCGGATTGATCCAAGGCGAGCGCGGGGCCGGGGGCTCGACCTTGCGCGTGTTGTTCATCCCCATCGCCAAGCGCCGCGCGCCGCCCGCCCGAGCCGCGGTCCCGCCGCGCCCTCTTAGCGACTTAACCGCACACTCCGCCGCCTATGTTTCAGAACATCGGTGAAATTCTCGTGTTGCTGTGGAAGACAGCGCTTTCCGCCCCCCAGCTTTGGCGGCAGCGGCGGAAGGTGATGGAGCAGTTCTACGAGATCGGCAACGCAAGCCTGTTGATGGCGTGCATCCTTTCGGCCTTCATCGGCGCGGTGCTTGCGGTTCAGATCGGGCCGGTCCTGGCGAACCGGGGTCTTTCCAACTTCATCGGTCAGATTGTCGGCCTCTCGATGTGCCGGGAGCTGGCGCCGGTGATGATGGCCGTGTTCATCGCCGGGCGTGTGGGCTCCTCGATGGCCGCCGAGCTGGGCTCGATGACCATCAACCAGGAAGTGGACGCCCTGCGCACGATGAACATCAATCCGGTTCATTTCCTGGTGCTCCCCCGCGTGACCGCGGTCGCCCTTGCGTTGCCGTTGCTGGTGCTTTTTTCCAACCTGGTGGGGTGGATAGTGGGCGCGGCGGTGGCCCACTACAACTACCAGGTGGCGATTTCCTTCGACGCCTTTCTTTCCAGCTTGCGCAACGGCGTGAAGGCCCTGGACGTACTCAAGGGCTTGATCAAGGGAGCCGTCTTCGCCGTGATCATCGGGACGGTTTCTTGCCATCAAGGTCTCGAGACGTTCGGCGGACCGCGCGGAGTGGGCCGCTCGGTGACCAAAGCGGTCGTCAATTCGATCGTGCTGATTCTGATCCTGGACTACTTCCTGACACGGATTCTGATGCAATGGGATTGACGCGCTCATGAATGCCGAAAACCAAAGAGGCGTTCGCATTGTCGTCCGTAATCTCCGGAAGAGTTACGGCGGGCGGCTCGTGCTCAAAGGGATCCATTTCGAGGTCGATCGAGGAGAGATCTTCGTCATCATGGGCCCCAGCGGGAGCGGCAAGTCGGTCCTGCTTCGCCACCTCATCGGATTGGAAAAGCCTGACTCGGGGGAGATCCTCGTTGAAGGGGAATCGATTCACAGTCCGGGAATCCTGAATCGCTACCGGGCGGCGATGGTCTTCCAGTCGGGCGCGCTCCTCAACTCCCTTACCGTGGCCGAGAACGTAGGGCTCTACCTGGCCGAACACCGCCTCAAGCCGCCGGGAGAGATCCGCAAGATCGTCGTAGAAAAGCTTCGCCTGCTGGGCTTGGAAGACACGGCCGATAAGCTGCCCGCCCAGCTTTCCGGGGGAATGCGCAAACGGGTGGCCGTGGCTCGCGCGCTGGTCATGGATCCCCAGCTCATCCTTTACGACGAACCCACCAGCGAGCTGGATCCCATCAACGCGGTTACCATCGGCAAGGAGATCGTCCGTCTCAACCGCCACATCGGCGCCACATCGATCGTGGTTACTCACGACCGGGAACTAGGCTTCGGCGTCGGCAACCGATTGGCCATCCTCCTCCAGGGGGAAATTGCCGCCATTGGAACCGCCGAGGAAGTCCGAGAAAGCCGGAACCCGGCCGTTCAGGAATTTCTCCATCCCAACTTCCGTTTTGAACCGGCAACCCAAAGCACTGCACAGCCATGAAAGACACGTTGGAAACCCGACTCGGCATCTTTTTCGCCCTGGCGTTGATCGCCGGAGCCGTCATCCTCGAGATGATCGGCAGTTTCGACACCCTCAAACATGGGCTCATCCTCCGGGCCCATTTCAACAACGTCCTCGAGCTCAAAACGGGCGATCCGGTCAAAATGGCCGGCAAGCCCATCGGCTATGTCGAGGACATCCGCTTCGACAACCGCAAGGTGCTCGTGGTGATGAAAGTCACCGATTCCACCGCGGTCGTCCGCACCGACAGCAAGGCCGTCATCAAGTTCAGCGGCCTCTTGGGCCAGAACTATGTCTCCATCAGCTTCGGCACGGAAAAAGGCGCGCCGGTCGCCACCGGGGCGGAGTTGGAGACGGAGGAGCAGACCGATTTGAACCAGCTCATGACCAAGCTGGAAAACGTGGCCGAGGGCGCCCAGCGGTTCACCGACAGCCTTGGCGACATCAACTTCGAGGAGCTGCTTCAGCCCATGACCGACTTCCTCAAGCAGGCCGGCCCCAACTTTGCCACAGTGCTTACCAACGCGGCGGACATCGCCGCCCAGATCCGCTCCGGCAAGGGCGCCGTCGGCCGTCTCATCTATGAGGAGAATCTCTACGACTCCGCCACCAACGCCCTCAGCGGCGTCAACCGCGCCGCCGACCAGGCCCAGGCCGCCCTGGCCGACGCCCGCCGCATCCTCAATGACCTCCGCGCCGGCAAGGGAACCATCGGCCGCCTGATGAGCGACGAGCTCCTCTACAACGAAACCACCCAGGCCATGAGCGAACTGCGCGAGATCTTCCAGAAAGTCAACCGCGGCGAGGGAACCGCCGGCCGAATCGTCAACGATCCCTCCCTAGTCAACGAAGCCACGCTCACCCTTCGCAAGGTGGACAAAGCCACCGAAGGCATGGAGGACCAAGGCCCGCTGAGCATCCTGGGAATTCTCGTCAACCCGCTCTTCTAAGGCCATTTTCAAGCGCTGCCGCCCCCTGTGGCTTCCGCCTCCCGTGGTTGGCGATGCGAGAGGGCGGCTTTTTGACCGGGAGCAGCGCGCAATCCGGCTCGCGGTCTCGGCGGCCGCCTTCTGTTCGTAGCCGCCGACGGGAGGGATTGAGGCGTGACAAGCTCGGAGGCGGATGCTCAAGATGGCTTCATGAAACTTGCCAAGCTTTGCATGTGGGGGGCGGCGACGGCCCTGGCGTGGAGCGCGGCGGCCGGTTCGATCGCGCCGCGCGATCTGCGCTGCGAATACCTGGAGGATCCGGAAGGGATCGACGCGTTGCGGCCGAGGCTGAGCTGGAAGCTCCAAGCGACGGAGCCGGAGCGCGTCGCGCGCGGCCTGCGCCAGACCGCTTATCGGATTCTGGCCGCTTCCCGGCCGGAGCTGCTGGAGCCGGGCAAGGCGGATTTGTGGGATTCGGGAAAAGTCGCGAGCGATCGCTCCGCGCTGGTTCCTTACGCCGGTCGGCCGCTGGCGTCCCGCCGGCGGGCATGGTGGAAAGTGCGCGTTTGGGATCAGGCGGGCGAGCCTTCGGAATGGAGCCGGGCCGGCTGCTGGAGCATGGGCCTGTTGAGCCCGGAGGATTGGCAGGCCAGGTGGATTGGCAAGGACGAGGCGCGCGGGACTGGGACGCCGGAAGGAATGGTCTGGATTTGGGCGCCGGAGGAGGACGCTCGAACGGCGGCGCCGACGGGCGCGCGGCTGTTCCGGCGGACGTTTGAGATTCCGGGCGACGCGCCGCCCGCGGAGGTGGTCGTCTGGATCACCGCCGACAATCGCTACGAGGCCTTCCTCAACGGCGAACGCCTCGGCGGCGGCGACAATTTCAAGCGGCTGGATCGGCTGGACGCGACCCGTTTCGTCCGGCCGGGCAAGAACGTGCTCGCCGTGAAGGCGATCAACGAGGGGGACGCGCCGAACCCCGCCGGATTGTTGGCGCGGATCGAGTGGCGGCTGGCTTCGGGGAAGACCGGCCGGATCGACGGCGACGCGGCATGGAAGACGGCGCGGAGCGCCTCGGGGGATTGGCGGGCGCCGGACTTTGACGACAGCGGATGGCGGAGCGCCCGCGCGGCGGGGGCGATGGGGTGCGCGCCGTGGGGAAAGCCGGGCGTCGAACCGAACGTTCGGCTCCCCGCGCGTTGCCTGCGCAAAGAATTTCTCCTGCGGCGCAAACCCCGCCGGGCGGTGGCGTACATGGCCGGTTTGGGGCTTTCGGAACTGTGGATCAACGGCAGGAAGGCGGGCGACGCCGTGTTGTCGCCGGGCCTGACCGAATACACCAAGCGGGTTTTCTATGTGACCTATGATGTGACCGATCTGCTTCGAGAAGGGTGGAACGCGGCGGGGATCCTTCTGGGCAACGGTCGGTTCTTCGCCCCTCGGCAGACAATTCCCACCTCGACCCGCACCTACGGCTGCCCGAAGGTCCTGGCACAGATCGAAGTGGAATTCGCCGACGGCGCGCGCGCGGTGATCGGGACCGACGGCTCCTGGAAGCTGACCGATCAGGGGCCGATCCGGGCGAACAACGAATACGACGGAGAGGAATACGACGCGCGGTTGGAAATGCCCGGCTGGACGAAGCCCGGCTTTGACGATCGGAAGTGGATCCCGGCGCAGATCGTCCAACCCCCCGCCGGACGCTTGGAGGCCCAGATGATCCGCCCGATTCGGGTGACGGAAACGTTGCGTCCGGTCTCGATGCGGCAAGCCGAGCCCGGCGTGTGGATCTTCGACATGGGCCAGAACATGGTCGGTTGGTGTCGCCTGCGGGTCAAAGGCCCGGCCGGCGCGCGCGTGACGCTTCGCCACGCGGAGACGCTGGACGCCCAGGGGCGGCTCTACACGGCGAACCTGAGGTCCGCCAAGGCCACGGACGTTTACATCCTCAAAGGCGAGGGCGAAGAGGTTTACGAGCCGCGTTTCACCTACCATGGGTTCCGCTACGTGGAAGTGCGCGGCTATCCAGGCCGGCCCTCGCTCGATTCCATCGAGGGGAGGGTGGTCCATGACGACCTGGAAACCGCCGGTTATTGGAGCTGCTCCAATCCGCTTCTGAACCGCATTCTCCGCAATGTGCGGTGGGGCGTGCGGGGCAATTACCGGAGCATCCCCACCGATTGCCCCCAGCGCGACGAACGCCAAGGATGGCTTGGCGACCGCTCCGCTGAGTCGCGCGGCGAGGGCTACCTGTTCGATGTCGCCGCCCTCTACGCGAAATGGGTCCGCGACATGGAGGATTCCCAGAAGCCGAACGGCAGCGTGCCGGACGTGTGCCCGGCCTATTGGCCTATCTATTCGGACAACGTGGTCTGGCCGAGCAGCACGGTGATCATCCCCGGCCATTTATGGGCCCTGTACGGCGACACGAATCTTATCGCCCGGCATTACCCGAGCATGCGCCGGTGGATGGAGCATATGTACGGGTTTGCGCGGGACAACGTCCTGGCAAGAGATCAGTACGGCGATTGGTGCGCGCCGCCCGAGGACCCCAAGCTGATCCACTCGAAAGATCCGGCCCGCAAGACGCACAAGAAGATCCTGGCCACCGGCTACTACGTGCATTGCTGCCGCCTGATGGCCCGCTACGCCCGGTTGCTGGGGCGCGATGAGGACGCCCAAATGTACGCCCGCCGGGCCGACGCGATGACGGCCGCGCTCAATCGGGAACTGTGGCGGCCCGAGGCAGGCTACTACGACAACGGCTCCCAGACGGCCTGCGTGTTGCCCCTGGCTTTCGGGCTTGCGCCCAAAGGCCAGGAGGAGCGGATTCTCAAGCGCCTTCTGGAGAAGATCGAGGTCGAGAGCCGGGGACATATCGGCACGGGGCTGGTGGGCGGTCAATGGCTTATGCGCACGCTCACCGATTGGGGACAAGGGAATCTGGCCTACCGCATCGCCACGCAAACCGACTACCCAAGCTGGGGCTATATGATCCGGAAAGGAGCGACCACGATCTGGGAGTTGTGGAACGGCGACACCGCCGACCCGGCGATGAACTCGCATAACCACGTGATGCTCGTGGGCGACCTGGTGATCTGGATGTACGAGTATCTGGCGGGGATTCGTCCGGATCCGGAGCGACCGGGTTTCAGGCATGTGGTGATGAAGCCTTTCCTGCCGGGGGATTTGCGGTTTGTCCGCGCCGGACACAAGTCGCTCTACGGGTGGATCGGCAGCGCATGGGAGCGCCGGGACGGCCGCTTCATTTGGGAGATTGAGCTGCCTCCGAACACGACGGCCACGGTAAGCGTGCCTGCGGCAAGCGCCCAGGGGGTGACCGAAAGCGGCCGCCGGCCGGCCGCTTTCGGTCACCCCCTCGGCGCTTGCCGCAGGCACGCTTACCGTGGCCGTCG
>JAGHDA010000353.1 GCA_021160185.1 Verrucomicrobiota bacterium | reverse complement strand
GGAGACCTCCGTCTCACGCCCGCGCTTTTCGGGATCGGGCTGGTCCTGCTGGCGTTTTTGTGGAAGGGGCCGCTGGAGCCGGCGGCCGCGGCGGCCGCGGCGGCGATCACGGCGCTCTCGCCGGCAATGATCTTCTACAACCGCTACTACATCCACGAAAGCCTGTTTGTGTTCTTCGGGGCGCTGTTCCTGCTCGGCGCGTGGCGATACGGCCTTTCCGGACGCCTCGGATGGGCGGCGGCGGCGGGGCTCGGCTTGGGCCTGATGTGCGCCGCCAAGGAAACCTTCGTGTTCAACCTGGCCGCCGCCGCAGGGGCCGCCGGTCTTGCGCGCGCGCTGCCTCGGCCGGCCGGGGAAACGCCGCTCCCCTGGCGCGAACGGCTTGCCGGGCTCGCCCCCTGGGCGGTCGGGCTGGGCCTGGGGGCGATCGCGGCCGGACTGCTCTTCACCTCGTTCGGGCGGAACCCGGGGGGGCCCCTGGACTTGTTTCGAGCCTACCTGCCCTGGTTCCGCCGGGCGGGAGGCGCTTCGCCGCACATTCACCCGTGGTTCTTCTATTTCGAACGGCTGCTTTGGTGGCGGCATTCGGGCGGACCGCTTTTCACGGAAGCGGCGGTGTGGCTGTTGGCCCTTGCGGGCGCGGCGGCCGGCTTCACCGGATGGGGCGCGCCCAAGGGGCGGAGCGCCTTTCTCAGATTCCTGGCGTGCTACACGATCCTCCTGACCGCAATCTACACAGTCATCTCCTACAAGACCCCGTGGTGTGTTTTGAGTTTCCACTACGGGTTCATCCTTCTGGCCGGCGCGGGCGCGGCGGCGCTCTGGCGGGCTTTGCGGGCGCCGGCTTTGCGGGCGGCCCTGGCGCTTGCCCTGGCCGCGGCGGCCGCGCACCTGGGAGCGCAGGCTTGGCGCGTGATCAAGCCCTACGCCGCTTCTCCGGCCAACCCGTGGGTCTACGCCCACACCGATCCGGAGCTGCTCAAGCTCGTTCGTCGGGTCCAGGGCATCCGCGCGGTCCATCCGCGCCCGGAGCGAATGGTGGTGAAGGTGATGGCGAGCGGAGGAGACTATTGGCCGCTGCCCTGGTATCTGCGCAATCTGCCGCATGTGGGCTGGTATGATCGGGAACCCGAAGATCCTTTTGCGGACGTCGTGATCGCGGGCGGCAGGATCAATCCGAAACTGGACGAACGCTCGCAGGATTGGATCATGGCGGGCTACTACAAGCTGCGGCCGAAGGTGTTCCTTTCCCTCTACGCGAAATTCGACCTCTGGAAGGCTTACGTGGAGACTCTCCCTCCGCCGGAGGAACGCCAGGACGACTAGCCGGCGCCGGTCCAAATCAAGCTTTGACTTGTCCCGGGTTTGTGGGCAGGTTGCGCCTCGCGCGGCCGGTCTAGAACTTGCTTGCTCTCCATCGGCCGGACAAGACGTCAGGATTATGGCTAAAGCGCTGGTCATCGCAGAAAAGCCTTCGGTGGCGCGGGACATTGCCCGCGCGCTGGGAGGCTTCAAGAAACAAGGCGACTATTACGAAAACGATCGCTACGTGGTCGCCTCGGCGGTCGGCCACCTGTTGGAGCTGACCCCGCCTGAGGGCGTCGACCCCCAAAGCGGCAAGTGGACGCTGGAGCGGCTGCCGGTGATCCCGCCGCATTTCGACCTGAAGCCGATCGACAAGGCTCGCAAGCGGCTCAACCTCCTCGTCAAGCTCATCCGACGCAAAGACGTGGATCAACTGATCAACGCCTGCGACGCCGGGAGGGAAGGCGAGTTGATCTTCCGCCATATCGTGCGGCACTCGGGAACGAAGAAGCCCATTCGACGCCTCTGGCTCCAATCGATGACCCCCGAAGCCATCCGGGAAGGCTTTCGCCGGCTTCGCTCGGACGAAGAGATGCAGCCGCTGGCCCACGCGGCCGTTTGCCGCAGCGAGGCGGATTGGCTGGTCGGCATCAACGGCACTCGGGCCATGACCGCTTTCCACTCGCGGCCGGGAACCTTTCGCCTCACCACGGTCGGCCGGGTGCAGACGCCCACCCTGGCTATCGTGGTCGACCGCGAAAACAAGATTCGCAACTTCATCCCCCGCGATTACTGGGAAGTCCACGCAGTCTTCGACACCGGCGCCGGCGTTTACACAGGCCGCTGGTTCGACGAGAGCTTCGACAAAGCCCACAGCAAAACCGAGGATCCGGACCTCAAGCCGGAGCGGATCTGGCTCCGCGCCCAGGCTGAGGAAATCCGGGAACGCTGTCTGGGCAAAACCGGCGCGGCCGAGGAGCGGACCAAGCCGGTCTCCAGATCCGCCCCTCTGCTCTTTGACCTGACCAGCCTCCAGCGCGAAGCCAACAACCGCTTCGGCTTCTCCGCGCGGAACACGCTGGCCGCCGCCCAGTCCCTCTACGAACGGCACAAGGTCCTCACCTACCCGCGGACCGATTCCCGCGCCTTGCCCGAGGACTACCTGGAGACCGTGCGCAACACGCTCGCCAGGTTGAAAGCGGGCGGCGTGTTCCCCGAGCACGCCGAACGGATTCTTGAAAACGGGTGGGTCAAGCGCAACCCGCGCATCTTCAACAACGCAAAAGTCAGCGACCACTTCGCCATCATCCCCACCGGTCAAGCGCCCAAGCAGCTCAACGACGCCGAGCGCCAAATCTATGAGCTGGTCGCGCGGCGGTTCCTGGCGGCGTTCT
>JAGHDA010000075.1 GCA_021160185.1 Verrucomicrobiota bacterium | reverse complement strand
CCTGCGCCCCGCCCCTGGAGGGCCTGCGATGCTGCGTCAACCCGGCCGTTTTGCGGTCTGAGCCGGCGGAAAGGGAAAGAACCGACAGAAAAATCCGCCCCCGGAAGGAAAAGGGCAGCGCAAGCGCCTCTGAGCGGAAGGACCGTTGAACGGCGGGTTAGGCGATCTGGAGGCGCTCGTCGGAATCGACCAACTCCCCGAGCTTTTTCCATCCCACGCCGCTGGTGGCCATCATCGTGTTGAGATAGACGCTCACCTTGATGGGGGGGTATTTGGCCAGCAGTTTGTCCACCGCCTCCTGAAGTTTCCCCTCGTCCACTTCCTCGGGGAATTCCTCCACCAGCCCGTCTTCGTGGGAGATGCCGAGCGTGTCGAGAAAGTCGATGATCATCGGTTTTTCCGCCTTCAGAAGCCATTCGCGGAGGACGGTGGCCGCGGCTTCTTCCATTCGCGGCCGGCTCAGGGCCGAGAGCATCTCCGCATGCCGCTGGACGCGGGGCTTGCGCTCGAGGAACACAGGGCGCACTCGATTGGCCTCGGCCACTGCGGCCAAGGCGGCGCGGTAGGTGGGTTTGTCCGAGGCGAACAGGAACTGGACGATTTCATTGGCCAGTTCCTGAGGCATGAACCCGATCAGCTCATGGCATTTCAGCATGGTGGAAACGATGTCTCTCGTTCGAAGCTGCGGCGTTTCGGCTCTTGTTCCATATCCTCCTGCAATCGGTCGATCCGATACGGCCTTTGCGGATAACCCGCGTTCCGGAGCGAATCAAGATTTTTCCGGCTCTGAACCAACTTCCGCCCTCGATCGTCAATTTTCGGCCGAGTGCAAGCCTCCCGCTCCGGCGCGGAATTCGATCGCCCGTTCGCCGGGGCCGCCTGTCCCGTGCGGGCAGCTCCAAAGACACGCCCCGCAATGGACGCACTTCTCCCGGTCGAACGCCGCAAGGCCTCCTTCGCCCGGGGTGATCGCCTGGCCGGAGCAGATCTCCACGCACGGCTTGGGCGAGCATTGGCGGCACAGTTCGGGGCGGGGGAAAACCACGTGATCGGCGAAGCCGGGCGGGGCCTGCACCTTGCCGCCGAGGAGGAGGACGTCCTGGTGAGAAACCAGAAGCCGGCCGTCGTAAGGGATTTCCGGCCATCCGGCGCGGGTCATGAGAGCCTCGTGGGCGGCGACGCCCCGCGCGTAGCATTCTTCCAAAATCCTGCGGACCTCGTCGGGCGGGATCTTGCCCGCATAGTATGCCTCCAAGTCCGGCTTGCGCTCCGCGGGCGGAGGCGGCTTGCCCGGGATCGCCAGTTTGCCGCGCGTGAAGCCCGCCAGAGCTACGCCCAACAGCCCGGGAAGGAAGCCGCGGTGGAAGCCGTCCCGCGCCCTTTCCGCCGCCCGACTCTCTTTTTCGATCCAACTTTCGCGGCGGCGGCGCACGTAAGCGGCTTCGAGGTTTTCCCGCGTGAACGGCTGCTTCTTGCTGATCAGTTCCGCCGCGGCTTCGGCGAGCAGGACCCCGGTGGCCCACGCCTCGTCCACGCCGGAATTGGCGAGAACGTTGGTGCTTCCGGAGCCTTCGCCGATGCGGACGTAGCCGGGGCCCGCAAGGAACGGCTCGGCCCGACGGCCCGATTCCTGGATGCTCTTGGCGCCCCAGGAACGGAGCTTGCCTCCCTCCAGCCATCGCCACAGGTAGGGATGAAGCATCCAGTGCTGGAGATACCGGTAGGCGTTCCGGACCGGGCAGCGGAACCAGGAGGGAACAAAAACGCCCAACGAGGCGACGCGGTCCGGATGCACGTAGAGGAAACCGAAAATCTCCGGCTCAGGGAAACCGAAGGTGTGGACGACGTCGCCCGGCTCCAGCGGGCAGCCTTCGGGCAGATCCACCACGAATTTCATGCCCACGGCCCAATCGTCCATGCGCCGGCCTTCCGGCTCGCCGAACTGCTCGTCAAGACGCCGGCCCACAGGCCCCACCGGTCCGTCGGCGATCACCGTCAGCGCCGCGCGCACGTCCATCCCCGGAGTGAAGCCTTCGCCCGGGCTTCCGTCGGGATTGACGCCCTGGTCCGCCAGGCGCACCCCGCACACGCGGCCTTCCTCCACGATGGGGGCGGCCACGGGGCTGGAAGGCCAGATCTGGACAGCGCCGGTTTCCATCAGCCGCCCGGCGACCCACTGCGAGAACTGTCCCAGCGACATCACCAACCCGCCGCGCTTGTGGAGAAAGCCGGGAATCCACGGCAGCTCCAGCCCGTCCCGCTCGAAGGGCAGCGCTTTGCGAAAAATCCGGATCAACCGGTCCGCGGCCCGCAAGGCGGGGCTGCGCCGGCTGGCGCCGAGGGGATCAAGCAGGTAGACGACCTTTTCCCGCCGCACCGGGGCGGCCATCGGGATCTGCGCCGAATCCAGGTCCGGCAGGGTTTCCCGGATCGCCCGGGCCCGGGTGACCATGCCGGAGACCCCGAAGCCGACGTCGTCGGCGCGCTCGTAGCAGATCACTTGGAGCGGCATGCCGGGGGCGGCCGCGCTTTCCAGCTTGGGCGCGCCGTCCGGGCCGACCAGATCGCGGCTTAGTCGGGCGAGAAACCCGGCCGCAGCCGGACCGAAGCCGACGCACACAATATCCGCCTCCATCTGGGGCCGTTCGATCGGCGGCGGTTTCTGGCTCATGGCTTCATCAGGCATGTCGCGGATGTCTCGATGTTCGGAGCGGGGCCCTTGTCCGGAACCGGGCGATTCCCCGGGGGCGCTCGCCGCCTCAGTCGCCGTTCCTTACGCCGGATAATCCGGCGCCTCGGGGATCGTGACCCGGGTCAACGCGCGCGCCGCGCGGTCCTTGGCCAGTCGGGAGCCGGTCATGCACATGTCCAGCCGGGAACGGATGCGCAGGAACGGATCGAGCCCTCCAGGCCGCACGCAGGGCCCGGCCTTGGGCGGCGCGGGCACATCGGTAAGCCCGGCCCAGAGCGCTTCGTCGATGCCGGGGCCGCCGTCCCGGGCCGGCGCGGGCTGCGAGGCTTGCGCCTCCGGCCCTCCGCCGTCGGACCAGGTGGGATGGGCGTTGTAGCCGAAGACCAGCTCGGCGCAGATGCGACCCACTTCGCCGG
>JAGHDA010000232.1 GCA_021160185.1 Verrucomicrobiota bacterium | reverse complement strand
TCTCGAGCGCCCGATGAAAAGCCACTCGATGCACCGCGGCGCGGGCCAAATCCTTGGCCTTCTCGGTGGCCGCCTCGCGGTCCGAATGCACCCAGGAGTCGTGCTCGCGAACATTAACCATGTGGAAGTAAAAGGGATTGAGGCCCGCCCGCTCACAGGCGGAGCGGAAGGTGCGCTCATGGAGAAGCGGCGAGCACGAGGCCACCACGATGCGGTTGAGCTTGTGTTCCTTGATATCCTTCTGGATCAGTTCCTGTCCCGGATCGGAACACATGTATTTGTAATCGCGTGAGACGACTACATGGGGCAGTTTGGCTGCATACTGCGCCACCTGGGGACAATCCACAACCGCGGCGATGTTATGCCCACAGTGGCAGATATAAAAACCGATTCTGATCTCTTCCCGCCGGTTTTCCATACGCTTGCCTCGTCTTTGAAACTCTCCGAGTCTTCTGCGCCGAGCGACGACCCCGCGCTCTCTCTACGCGCCGACAGCCGCCGGAGCCTTGAAGGGGACCAGGTTCCGGTGCAATCCCATTTGCTTCGGCGTGAAGCCGAACGCCAGCCCCATCAGTTGGGAAAAATACACGGTGGGAATCGTCACCGGGCTGTACTTGGCAGCGATCTTGTCGACGTAAGCGTCCAGGTTGAATTGGCAGAGAGGGCACACCGTGGCGATCACATCGGCTCCTCGCTTTTTGGCTTCGCTAAGAAGGATATAAACCAAGCGCAATCCCGCCTCCGGCAACGTGCCGGTCAGGCTCCCGCCGCAACATTTGGTCTTGAGCGGCCACCGCACCACCGTGGCGCCCAATGCCTCCAGAAGCCGGTCCATTACTTGCGGGTCGTGCTGATCATCGAAAGAGGCATAGGGCCGAACGATCTGACACCCGTAATAGGGAGCCACTTTAAGCCCCTTGAGAGGGTTCGTCACGCGCTGTTTGATCGCCTCGAAACCCACGTCCTTGGCCAGCACCTCCAAAGGATGCAGCACCGGAATGTCCCCTCTTACATCAAGCCCCACACGTTTCAGGGCCCGGGAGGCGGTGGCGCGCATTTCCGGATAATCCTGAAGATAATGCTTCGCCTTGTTTAACACTAGGTAGCAAGCGCTGCATGGGGCTACCACATGCTGCATCCCGCTCTTCTCGGCAATCGCCAGATTTCGCGCCGCAAGCACGCAGGACTTGCGCTCGTCGACTGCCATGTAAGCGGTCGCGCCGCAGCAGTTCCAGTCGTCCAGTTCGACCAGTTCATGCCCCAAATGCTTCATCACCGGCAGCAGCGACTCCTCATACGCCCGCCCGGTGCCTTTCAACGAACAGCCTGGATAGTATGCGTATTTCATCCTTGCCCCCCAGGATTGTTCTCCTCCACTTCCCGCATGATCTCTTTCACTTCCGCGTGGCCTTTCATCTTCTCCGGCTTAAGGGAGAAGCGCCCAGTCTTCATCAGGCCCAACCCGAGCTTGCTCATCCCCATCACGGCGGCCGGATCCGTCTTCAGAAAGACCTTGCTCGCCAGCAATCCTTCGGAAACCCGTCCGTTCTTGCGGACCATCTTGGTAAATTCCTGCGCCAGAACCGGGATCGGGAACCGTTTCGGATAGCGGCCTTCCCTAATCGCCCGCTGCTTCAACTCATACATGATGTCCGTGATCCCGATTTCCTGCGGACAGTTCACCGAGCAGCAATAGCAAGAAGCGCACAGCCAGATCGTAAGGCTGCCGAGAACCTCGTCCTTGAAACCAGCTCGGGTAAGGGCAATGATCTGCCGCGGGGAATAATCCATGTAAATGCTCAACGGGCACACCCCTGAGCAAGTGCCGCACTGGATGCAGTCTTTCAGCTTCTCACAGCCCGGCGTCTCCATGACTTCCTGGCCGAACCCAGGGGTTCGGTCCGCCTCGTACTTGATTGTCCGCTTAATCTGACTCATCACGCTGGCTGGTTTAACTTCCGCCGCCCCACGGCCGGCTTCCACTCCTCAAAGCTCCGACTCCCCCGCTTGCCTTCCCCATCGTTATCCTGGGCGCGTCAGCGAAGCTAACCCGCTTTTGGTTAATTGTTTGCCTTTCTTGACTGGTGAATTTTTAAGCTTGGCTAATAGTTATCAACCGCCTCGCTCAACGTCTGTCGCCGCCCCTGCCACAGCAGAGCGCCAACCAGCAAGGCAGAACAACCGTCGCCCAAAGAGGCGCGGCCCCTAAACACGCCGCCCCCAGCAGGCCGAACTCCCGCGCCGCCGGAAAGGCGGAAAGCGACAGCGTGGCGAAGCCGCCGGCAAGGACCGCCGCGGTCCAGAGGATCGGTCTTCCCTTGACGCGCAACGCGGCCCCGAGCGTCTCCGCGCTCCATCCGCCGGAAGCCCCGCGCCGCCGGCCCTCTTCCACCAGATGCGCCGCATTGTCGATCGCCACGCCCAGCACCGGAGCGGCGAGCATCACGGTCACCGCGTTCAGGGAAAAGCCCGCCCATCCAGCCAGGCCTCCTACCACGAGCACAGGCGCCAAAGCGGACAGGAGGATTCCCGCGGACTCCGCAGGCCGCCAAATAAGGAAGCAACAAAGTCCGATGGCCCCAAGCCCCAAGCCAAGGCTTTCGATCTGGCTGCGGACAAGCCGGCGATTGGTTTCCGCCAGCGAATGAAGCCCTTCCTCAGCCAAGACCATCACTCCTTTGGGAGCTTCCTTCCGGGCGATCTGCGCCAAGCGGCGAACCAGCGCGAGAAGCCGCGGACCGGGCATATCGCGGGTGCGCACGACCAGGCGGGCGCGCCGGAGGCGCTTGTCCGCGAGAATCTGGGCGTAGGGCCCGCCGTAGGCCTGAAG
>JAGHDA010000295.1 GCA_021160185.1 Verrucomicrobiota bacterium | reverse complement strand
GCGACGAAGTCCTCAAAGAAGCCGCCGCGCGCTACATGGAGCGGGTTTTCGGCGTAGAGGGCGTCGACCCGCAAAGCGAGGTCATCCATTCCATCGGCTCCAAGGCCGCGCTTTCGATCCTCCCGGCCGCCTTCGTCGATCCAGGCGACATCGTCCTCATGACCACGCCCGGCTATCCGGTGTTCGGAACCCATGCCCGCTACTACGGAGGCCGCGTCGTCAACCTGCCGCTCCTGGAGGAAAACGGGTTCCTGCCCGATCTGGAGGCGATTCCCGAGGGGACAGCCGAAAGGGCGAAGGTTCTGGTTCTCAACTATCCCAACAATCCGACCGGCGCATGCGCCGATCCCGAGTTCTTCGAACGGGCGGTGCGACTTGCCAAGAAACATGGATGGATCATCGTCCACGACGCCGCCTACGCCGCGCTGGTCTTCGACCGCAAACCGCTCAGCTTCCTGGCGACGCCGGGCGCGAAAGACGTGGGGCTCGAACTCCACTCCGCCAGCAAGAGCTTCAACATGACCGGCTGGCGATGCGGGTTCGTGGTCGGCAATGAATGGCTCGTGCGCGCCTACGGGGACGTAAAAGACAACACCGACTCGGGCCAATTTCTGGCCATCCAACACGCGGTCGCTTATTGCCTCGATCATCCCGAAATCACCGAAAAAATCGCCGCCAAATACGCGCGGCGGATGGACGGCCTCGTCCGCGTCCTCCGCAAGGCAGGGTTCAACGCCCGCAAGCCGGGCGGCTCCTTCTTCCTCTACGCCCGCGCCCCCAAGGCGGCTTCCGCGGACGGCGGCCCTGTCGTGGAGTTCGCCAACGCCGAGGAAGCTTCCCAGTGGTTGATCCGGGAACACCTCATCTCCACGGTGCCTTGGGATGAAACCGGACCCTATCTGCGCTTCAGCGTCACCTTCGAGGCTCCCGGCGAAGAAGCGGAACGGAAACTCCTAGCCGAACTGGACCGCAGGCTCAGCCGCATCAAGTTCACATTCTGAGCGCGCGCTGCGGACTGCGGGCGGGGTCTGCGGCTTGAGAAAGGGCCGCTTGCCCCAAGGGATCGAATCGGCTTTGATGGCTTCCATGAAGAGCGTCCGGCTCGCGCGAGGGGCGCGCGCCCTCCTCACGGCGATCGCCGCCAATGTCTGCCTCGCAGCGGTGAAAATCACCGCCGGGGTGGCGGGACGCTCCCAGGCTCTAATCGCGGACGGTATCGAGTCGCTGACCGACCTGTTCGTCTCGGCTGTGGTCTGGCGCGGGTTCCAGATCGCTTCGGAACCGGCCGACGAACGCCATCCTTACGGCCACGGCAAGGCTGAAGCGGTGGCTGCGTTCTGCGTCGCCCTTATCCTTCTCCTTGCGGCCCTCGCTATTGTCGGAGGAGCCGTCCGGCAGCTCGTCCGCCCTCATCCGCCGCCAAAAGCGTTCACCCTCCTCGTGCTCCTGGCCGTAGTGGGAGTGAAAGAAACCATGTTCCGCCTGATTCAACGGACTGGCAAAGAACTCGACAGCGCGGCTCTTCGATCCGAGGCGTGGCACCAGCGCAGCGACGCCATCACCTCGGGAGCCGCCGCCATAGGCATTTCCATCGCCGTCTTTGTGGGGGGCAAATTCGAAGCGGCGGACGAGATCGCCGCCATGGCGGCCGCCGGAGTCATCCTCTACAACGCCCGCCGGATCTTGCGCGAGGCAATGCACGAACTGATGGACGCGGCGGCGGATCCGGACTTCCTTCGCCGGATACGCGAAACGACCTGCCAAACGCCTGGCGTCCACCGCGTGGAAAAATGCTTTGCCAGAAAAAGCGGCCCCGAATACCTGGTGGACATGCATCTGGAGGTGGATCCGCAGATGAGCGTGGGCGAGGCCCATAAACTGGCTCACCGCGTCAAAGACCGGATCCGCCGTGAGTTGCCCGCAGTCAAAGACGTGCTCATCCACATCGAACCCGCGTCGAACGCAACAGCACCGAAGCTTTCCCGTCCCGTCACCGAAACATGAACTGCCTTTGCTCTCTCATCTGTTTGCTCGGGACCGCCGCGATTGCGGACGTTGGGGAACCGGCGACCGGCGCGGCGGCAAAGGCCCCCGCCCTTGAATCGGCTGCGCGTCCGCTTGCGCGCTATGAGTTCTCACGGCCCGAGATGGGCGTGCCTTTCCGAATCATCCTCTATGCGCCAAACCCCGCGCTGGCCGCAGTTGCGGCTCGAGAGGCGTTTCGCCGGATCGAGCAACTCAACATGATCTTCAGCGACTACGAAGAAGACAGCGAAGTCTCTCGTCTCTGCGCGACGGCCGGAACCGGCCGGGCTGTGCATGTAAGCGAGGATCTCTGGCGCCTGCTGCGGCGCGCCCTCGATCTATCGGAGCAAACGGACGGAGCGTTCGACGTAACCGTGGGTCCCTATTCGATCCTCTGGCGACGGGCGCGGAGGCGACGACGACTGCCTGACCCCTCTCGCATGGCGGCGGCGGCGCGGGCGGTCGGACGCCATAAAATCAAGCTTTTCCCCAAGGAGCGCGCGGTGGAGCTGACCGTTCCGGGAATGAAGTTGGACTTTGGAGGATTGGCCAAGGGCTACGCCGTGGACGAGGCGGCGCGAGCAATCCGCCGGCGCGGGCTGACGCGGTTTCTTGTGGCGGGCGCGGGAGACCTGCGCGCGGGCGCTCCTCCGCCGGGCAGCAAAGGCTGGCGCGTGAACGTCCCCGGGCCAGCGACGCTTCGGACCAACTCCGATTCGGGCGTCAACCTGAGTCTTGTCCACTGCGCGGCGGCGACTTCGGGCGATCTGTTCCAATATGTCGTGATCGGCGGCGTGCGCTATTCCCACATCGTCAACCCTAAAACGGGGCTGGGGCTCACCGACCACAGCATGGTCACTGTGCTCGCCCCAGAGTGCGCTACGGCGGACGGTCTGGCCACTTCCATCAGCGTTCTGGGACCTCAGGCGGGGATGGCGCTTCTGTGTCGCCGGCCGGGCGCAGAGGCGCAAATCCTGCGCCACGCTGAAGGAAGGCCTGAACTCTTCCGCTCCGCGGGATTCGAAAAGCGCATCTGCCCTTGAAAGCCGGAAGGGCGGCTTCCCATCCGCCGCGTTCAGACGCGCGCCTTCCGGTTGGCAAAAAACAGGACGCCCCCGAAAAAAACGATGACCAGCCCCCACCAAATCCCCGTGTGCAGCTCCCACAGGACCGGCTTATGAGCGGGCGGACTGTGCAGCTCCCACAACCCGGTCAGGGCCACGATTAGGCCGATGATGATCAACAGCTCGCCGACAAAGAACCAGATCGGCCGCATCTGATGCGCTGAATCTTTCCGTTGCTCGCTCATCGTCTTCCCTCCTCGGCCTCACCACAGCGCCACGTTCAACACCACAAAGAGAATCATCGTGACCGCGCCCCAAAACTCCGGCGTCTTGAACCACGGAACCCGTTCCCCCTTAGAAAGTCTGGTCATGCCCCAAACCAGCCCCTTGAGCTCCTCGTTCGATTTCGGCTTGGTAAACACGCTCACAATCATCGCCACGCCGAAGGAAATCAGCCACGCCCACACCGCGCGCCAGAAGTTGGCGGCCATAAAGCCGACGCCCTTGACCGGGGAGAAATAACCCATGTCCACGATTTGGAGCTGCTGGAGCAGAAACATTCCAAACGAGGAAGCGCAACCGACCACCAGGCCCCAGAAAGCGCCTGTGGGCGTCATGCGCCGGATAAACATGCCCGGCAGGATAACGGCCACCCCGGGAGCCAGGATCATGGAGGCGATGGCCTGAAGATAATCAATGGCTGTGGGCATCTTTCTGGCCGCATAAGCGCCCAGCACCGCCAACCCCAACCCCGCCACGGTGGCCAGGCGCCCCACGCGAACCAGCTGGGCTTGGGAGGCGTTCCGGTTGATGACCGAGTGGTACAAGTCGTAGGTCCAAACCGCCGTAAAGGCGCTCATATTGCCAGCCTGCCCAGCCATGAGCATCGCCACCAAAGCCGTCACCCCCAGCCCCATCAAGCCCGGCGGAAAATAACGAGCCATCAGCAACGGCATAGCCGAGTCGTAATCGGCGCTGCCGTCCGGCTTGCTCAAGAGATGAAAGCCGCTGTCGGGCTGGTTCATCAGGAGAAACGCCACCAACCCACTGCAAATGACCACTGTGCCCAGCAAAATCTTGAAGTAGGAGCCGATGATCGGCGTCAAGCGCGCGGAGCGCACGTCCTTGGCCGAAAAGGCTCGCTGGATGATCAGAAAGTCGGTCGTCCAATAGCCGAAGCCGATGGCGAACCCGATGCCAAGCAACAGGCTCATCCAGGTCACCTGCATCGGGTTGAGCCCCGGATCCGTAGTGGTGGCCCAAATCGAGGTGTAGTAGTTGGCGGCGTGCCCCTGCGCAAGGGCGACCTGTTGCAGCCGATGCCAAACCTCGGCGGGACCGCCCACCTCCACCAGCCCCAAGATCGGCAAGATCAAAATGCCCGCCCAGATCAGGAAGAACTGAATCACTTCGGTGAAAATGGCCGACATCAGCCCGGCCAAGGAAACGTACAAGGCTACCAGGCCCGCGCCCACCCAGACGCTCAAATGCCAATTCCACCCCAGAAAGGCCTGCATCAGCAAAGCCAGCAGGTAAAGAGAAATGCCCGAAACCAACACCATCATGATCGAGAAGACCGCGGCGTTGAAAACCCGCGTCTTCTCGTCGAATCGCTCCTTGAGATATCCGGGAATCGACTTGATACGCCCGCTGTAATAAAAAGGCATCATTACGACCCCCAAGACCACCATCGCGGGCACGGCGCTGATGAGGTAAAAGTGGGCGCATTGGATCCCGTACTTTACCGCGGTGCCGGTGTAGCCGATGACTTCCATCGCCCCCATGTTGGCGGACATGAAAGCGACGCCGGCCACCCACGCGCTGTTCCGTCGGCCCGCCAGGAAGAAGTCCTCATCGGTATGGGTAAACTTCTTAAGGTAAAATCCCAGCCCTACCACAAACCCCAGATAGATCAGCAAAATCAGCCAATCCACCCCGGTCAGTTGGATGGCAAACGCCGCCAGTGTCGCCGTGCCCGCCAGTTCCATAGTCAGCTCCTTTGCGTCCGGTTAAGAACCGCTCCCCTCCTGCGTCGGCGCAGGGTCTTGTCGCGTCCGACGCTTTCGATCCGCATGGCCGCGAGGAGGGTAGTCTTTCCGTTTCCTGTCCGTCAACTTTCAACCGCCGCGCCTCTCCAAAGCCGGCTTGCCCTCCTCAGTGAATCTCCAATTGTGAGGGAACCGGCTTGATCGTGGCGCGATGGCGCTCGATCTCCCGGAGGATATCCGCCGCCACGTCCGGATAACGGGCGGCGACGTTGTATTTCTCGGAGGGATCCTGATCGAGGTTGAAAAGGAGCGGAGGCTCATGGCGTTCGGGACGCGGCTGGCCGTAGCCCCGCTGCGTGAAGAGATGCAGCTTGAAAGCGCCCTTCCGAGCAGCGAACAACTTCGCTCCGCGATAGTAGAAAAACACGCGCGGCGAACTCAGCTTCCGTCCAAGCAACAAGGGAGCGATATCCCGTCCGTCCAGCAGTCGATCCTGCGGCGCGCGGCCGCCCGCAAGCCGGGCGAAAGTAGGCAGAAAATCCATCGTGCAGGCGACTTCCCGACAGACGCTTCCGGGGCGGATCACGCCGGGCCACCAGGCGATGCCCGGCTCGCGCATGCCGCCCTCCCAGGTGCTGCCTTTCCCTCCGGAAAGCAAGCCCGCCGAGCCGCCCTGCTCCAACTGAACCAGCCACGGCCCGTTGTCGCTGCTGAAGAACACCAATGTCTTGCGGGCCAGGCCAAGCTTCCGCAACTCGTCGAGGATTTGCCCCACGCTCCAGTCCAACTCCTCCACTGCGTCGCCGTACAACCCGCGGCGGCTTTTGCCGAGGAATCGATCCGAAGCGAACAGCGGCACGTGGGGAAACGTGTAGGGCAGATAGAGGAAAAACGGCCGCTCTCGATTTTCACGGATGAAACGCAGCGCCTCCTCCGTATACCGGCGGGTAAGCTGGGACTGGTCGGGACCGCGCCGGAGGATCGTCTCGTTGCGCATCAATGGAACGCGCCAGTACTCGCTTTTCGGGCGCAAAAACGCCGCCCGCCCACGAGGCGCTTTCGGGTCGCGATCCATGTCGTTCGAGTAGGGAAGCCCGAAATAGTAATCGAACCCGTGCCGAGTGGGCAGATACCGCGGCAGATGCCCCAGATGCCATTTGCCCACGCAGGCGGTTCGGTAGCCCGCTTTCTTCAAGACCTCGGCGATCGTCGTCTCCGAGTCCGGAAGCCCTCCCTTGGAATCAGGGAAGATCACCCGACGCCGACTGCTGCACATCCCCGAACGGATCGGATAGCGGCCGGTGATCAACCCCGCCCGGCTCGGGGTGCACACCGAGGCGGCCGCGTAGAACTGGGTAAAGCGCATGCCCTCGGCGGCCATGCGATCCAGATTGGGCGTCCGGATGGTCGGGTGTCCGTAACAGCCCAAATCCCCGTAGCCCAGATCGTCGGCGAACAACACGATGAAATTAGGCTTTTCGGGAAGCGCCGCGCCGCCCGGCGCAGGCTGCCCCGCCGATGCTGCTCCCCCCCAAACGCACAGGGCTGTTGCCGCTGAGAGTAAGATTCTTCCGCGCTTCATGCCCTTGAATTTCACAAGAGCGCCCGCGCTCGCCAAGATTTTTTGCGGGGCCCCGCGGGAAAGCTCTACCGCCCCCGCGGCTCAAGGCGGTAACGGAAGATTGTCGCGCTCCGAAACTTCCGCCCAGGTCGCAGGACGGTGGAAGGAAATTGCGGCTTGTTCGGGGAATCGGGGAAGCGCTGGGTCTCCAAACATACCGCGCGATGGCCGATATGGTTGCCGGTGTAAAGTTGCAAGCCCGGCTCGGTGGTGAAGACCTCCAAAACGCGGCCTGCTTCGGGGAGGGACAATCGCGCCGCCAGGCGCGGCGTTTCGGTCGGCTCGCCGAGGACGAAGTTGTGGTCGTAACCCTTCAGCCAGGGTTCGAGGCGGCCGATGCGCTCCCCGATCCGCCGCGGCTTGCGAAAATCCAGCGGCGTGCAGGCGACCGGAGCGATCTCTCCGGTCGGGATG
>JAGHDA010000234.1 GCA_021160185.1 Verrucomicrobiota bacterium | reverse complement strand
CGGGTATGATGTCGTCAGGAGGCGGAGGATTCGAACCTGGCTTGCCGTGGCCTTTGCCCGGCTTGTCCGGCTTGTCCGGCTTGTCCGGCTTGCCGATCGCAAAAACCGGCAAGTCAGGAACCACCTGAAGCACGTTGTGATCCTGCTCCAGCTGACCCACAGCCTCCTCGGAAAGAACGCCCGCAAATCCATGAATCGCGCGGGTGAAAACACGGTCAATCTCAATGCCCGACCGGGAGGAATATGCGGAAAAAGAACCGACTCCCGGCTTCAGCCGAACAATATACCGGGCAGAGTTGGAAGACTTCGGCCCATAGCCTGCGCCAAGAAGCATCCCTGAGGCCGTCAAAACCCCAACAACAAAACAGACAACACGAGATTTACTCACAATTGGTTGCACCTTTCCAGCCTATGGCTTCTCATCCCAACACTCTACACCAAGAACCTTTCCCGGCTGACGTTAACAGCATCCTCAATGGGAAGAACCTGCGTCAAGCTGAAAATCGTCATTCAGTTAATCGATACCAAGTGTCTCTTTGCCGGGGCTCGTATCCGGCGTCCCGGATGAGCCGCCGCATGTCCTCCACGGACATCCGATAAGTCGCCCCGGCCTGAGAAACAACGTTCTCTTCGATCATCGTGCTGCCCAAATCATTCGCGCCGTAGAAAAGGGCCATCTGGCCGATCTCGGGCCCCTGAGTCACCCAGGAACTTTGAAGATTCTCGAAATTGTCCAGATAGATCCGAGCAAGCGCCAGCATGCGAAGATATTCCGGCGCGGAAGTTTTGGATCCGCCAAGCCGCGTGTTCTCCGGTTGAAACGTCCAACAGATAAACGCGGTGAATCCGCCCGTCCGATCCTGGAGCCGCCGCAAACAATCAAGATGTTCAATGCGATCCTCGACCGTCTCCACGTGGCCGAACATCATGGTGGCGCTGGAACGGAGCCCGAGCCCGTGAGCAGCTTCCATCACTTCAAGCCATTCCTGAACCGACGCTTTATTGGGCGAAATGCGCCGTCGCACCGAATCGACCAGGATTTCCGCGCCGCCGCCGGGGATGCTGCCCAACCCCGCCTCCTTGAAGAGACGGAGGAGTTTTTCGAGAGGAAGCCCGAATTTGTTCCGGAAATGGACAAACTCGCTGGGGCTGAAGCCGTGCACGTTGACCTGAGGCCAGCGTTGCCTGATGTGGGCGAGCAGCTCCAGATACCAATCCAAAGGGAGGTCGGGATGATGGCCGCCTTGAAGGAGGATCTGCGTGCCCTTCAAGGCAACAGTCTCGGCGATTTTCCGGTCCAGCTCCTCGCGGCTGATGACGTAGGCGTCCGCCGCTTTTGCGGGCCGCCAGAAGGCGCAGAACTTGCAACCTACGCAACAAACATTGGTGTAGTTGATATTGCGGTCGATGACGTACGTGACGATTCGATCCCCGCGCCCTTCATAAGCCTGCGCTTTGGCCGACTCGCGGCGATGATGGGCCAAGGCCCCCAGCTCATGCAGCGGCAAACGGTAGAGCGCCCGCGCTTCTTCCCGATCCACGCGCGCGCCCGCCCAAACCTTTTCCCAAAGCGCTTCCCGATCCACCGGAACGCTCTTTTCCACGCACGCCAGGGTAGCGCTTCCCGAAGGAATCGCCAATGCCCTCCGGAATCAGCCGGTCATCGCGAAGGCAGCGGAAGCATCACTGCCTCCTGCTCATAACGGGTATAGGCGCGGTACTTGCCACGAAGCCAAAGGAGAACCGTCCTGCCGCTCTCGGGCTTCGGGATGATCGGGCGGAGATTGTCCACGACCGAATCGCGCGTGACCGGCGTCCAACGCCAACTCTTGCCGCCGTCTTCCGTGCGTCCCTGGAAAATTTCGTAGTGCCGCCGCCCGTCGGCGAGGCTGATCAACGGCTTGCCGTTGACCGGGTCGGCGTTGGTGGAGATGAACACCGTGTTGACATCCCGCGGATCGATAGCCGCCAGGCCTGAATAATCGTCTTCTCCCGCATAGAGGCGGGTCCCCGCGTGGGCGAGCGGATAATCGCGCCATCGGCTGCCGTCCCACCGCGCATAGCGATAGCGCAGGTCGTCCCCGCCTTGCCCCGGCGGCAGCCCGGCCGAGCCGACTTGAACGGAGTACACCGCGCAAGGCCGGCCCTTCACGTCCAGCTCGATGTCCACGCCCCACGCCACATGATCCGGATCGCCCCGGAAAATCCGCGTGGCCAGGTCGGGCCGGGAGAGGCCCTTGGAAAGCGGCGCGATAGGGGCGCCGTCCGAGCGCCGCAGCATGCCGCCGCGATACACCATGTGATAGAGGCTGTTGTCGTAGTCGCGCGGATGGCCTTCGGTGAAGAGGAAATGGATCGTCGCGCGACCGTCGGAAACATACCGGACATAAGGCCGAGCCGCGGGGGATTGGATGACGATTCCCCCTTTGCGCCACGTTTCACCGTCGTCATCCGAGTAGACGTACGAAGGCTTCCATTTTCCGTCGAGGCCTCGGAAGAAATCGTAGATGCGCCCTCCTTCATCCGCCAGGCGCATCAGGTTCGAGTAGGTCAGGCGCGTGCTCCGGCTCGGGCTGTAGGTTCGTTCCGGCCCCCAACGCGTAAACCCGCCCGCCTCCGAAACACGATAGTAGAAGCGATTCTCCGGGCCGTGCTTCGCGTAGAGCGCGAGCAGGCGGCCGTCGCCGCGGAGGAGGAAAACAGGCGAGTCATGATCGTCGAGCTGCAAGTGATCGTGAAGCAAGCAACGAGTCTTGGCCCCTGTTTGCAGGTCGTAAACCACAGCCTCGATGTCGCCTCGCCGACTCGGCTCGAATCGCCCTGCGGCGACGCTCCCGACCACCAAACGCCCCTTGCAGATTACCGCCCGTTCATCCTGGAACCAGCACCAGCCTCCGTCGTCGTTGAGCACGACCAGACTGCGAAGATCAGGGGCGGAAGGGGCTTCGCCCGCCAAGAGAAACCCGGCCCCCAACGCCGCGCACGCCGCCGCCCCGAGCCGGAGGACGCGGCGGAAGCGGCCGCCCTCGCTAAGCCGGCAACTTGCCGCCCCAAGTTTCATGAAAGACATAGTCTTCATTGTACCGTGTGCGGGGTTCCTTGGTTTCGCCGGGCCAACCTAAAGCAATGCAGGAAACGGGAATTACATGCCCGGGAATATGGAGAAGCTTGCGCAGGCGCTCCACGCGTTGCTCGCGCGGGTGAACGCCCAGCCAGCAAGCGCCCAGTCCCAACGCATGCGCCGCCAACAGGAGATTCTCGATTGCCGCCGAGCAGTCCTGCAGCAGGTAGCTGAGCTGGCGGTCATGGGCCTTTTCCTGGTCGCCGCAAACCACAATCCCCGCGGCTGCGTCGGCCAACATTCTCCCGTTGGGCAATCCCGCCGCAATCTCGCGGAGCCGGTCGCGGTCGCGGACCACAATGAAACGCCACGGATCCTTGGCCACCGCGGAAGGAGCCGCCATCGCGGCTTCCAGGAGCGTCCGGATCATCTCCGGCGGGATCTCGCCGGGGCGGTAAACGCGAATGCTTCGTCTGCCAAAAATAATATCGAGTTTTTGCTTCGCGGCTTCGTCCATTGTCCCTCCTTTCCTTCTTCTCCCGCGCTTCCGCGCGCGCCGCTCCCAATCCGCCCAAAGGGAAAACGCTCCTCCTTACTCCGCGGGCTTCTCGCCCCCCGAAGCCTCCTCCCGCGAGTCTGAGGCGGCGATCGCCGAAGCAGGGACGATGCGGATGCGCTTGAGCTCAACCCGTTCCACCGGTTTGCTTACTTCCCCGTCGGGGCTTTCGGTCACCGGCGTCTCGGCAATGCGATCCAGCACCTCCACCCCCCGGATGACCTTGCCGAAGGCAGTGTACTGGCCGTCCAAAAAATCCGCCTTGTCCAAGCAAATGAAGAACTGGCTGCCGGCCGAATCCGGATCCTCGGAGCGGGCCATGGAAATGACGCCTTTTTCGTGGCGGCGATCGTTGAACTCGGCTTTGAGCTGATAGCCGGGGCCGCCGGTCCCCCAAAGATGCTCCTTGTCCTCATCGCGTGTGAGCGGGTCCCCGCCTTGGATCATGAAGCCCTTCACAATCCGATGGAAGCAGGTCCCATCGTAAAAGCCCCGGCGGGCCAGGCTTTTGAAATTTTCGACCGTGTTCGGGGCCACCTCGGGCCAGAACTCGACAACGATGTCGCCCAAAGAAGTCTCCAGCACTGCAACTTCTTTTTGGGGTCTTTCAGATCTGGATTTCATGCGCGCTCAAGACCGCTCGCGCCCTGCAGCCTGCGCCGCCTCAGGCGCGTTCTCTCCCGACCTCAGCGAACCTGATCGGCCGGAACCACGCGGATCTTCTTGACTTCCACCCGCTCGAGAGGCGCGGACTTTTCAGTGTGAAACCGGTTCCATGTCACCGGAGTCTCTCCGATTTTCCGAAGCGTTTCGATCCCCTTGATCACTTTCCCGAACGCCGTGTACTTGCCGTCCAGATACCGCGCGTCGCCCAGACAGATGAAAAACTGGCTTCCGGCGGAATCGGGATCAAGCCCCCGAGCCATGGAAATAACTCCTAAAAGATGGTGACGCTTGTTGAATTCGGCGGGAATTGTATATCCGGGGCCGCCGGCGCCCCAAAGGTCTTTTTTCTTGGAATCCTTGGTGAGCGGATCGCCGCCCTGAATCATAAAGCCTTGAATGATGCGGTGGAAACAGGTGCCGTCGTAAAAGCCTTTATTGGCCAGCTTGACGAAATTAGCCACGGTTTTGGGGGCCACGTCCGGCCATAGCTCCAAAACCATCGTTCCCTTGCTCGTCTCGATCACCGCCGCCTGCTTGGTCCCTTTCGCCGGAGCCGCAGAGGCGCTCGCGCTCGTTGCGTTCGCCGCAGGCTCCGCCGCCGCAAGCAACCCCGCCGCCAACGCCGCCAAGCCCGCAGCAAGCAATTTTCTTCGCATAACGAAGTTACAATTGCCACGTTCGTCCGCCGCTGTCACGCGACTTTTCCGCCCTTCCCCAGGCGGATCCCGTTTGACCCGGCGAGCGCGGCGGCCTATTCAAGGGGCGCGCGGCAGGAGAAAGCGCGTCCGCGGCAGGCCGCCTCTCTCCCCGCCTCGATCAACAACAGCCATGTTTT
>JAGHDA010000113.1 GCA_021160185.1 Verrucomicrobiota bacterium | reverse complement strand
AGCTCCGCCGCCTTGACGCGGGTTGGGTTTCCAAGGAGCCCTATTTGCTCACCACCCGGTAGAACTGCCGGGGCCCGGTCGCCTCGGCGTCTTCCCAGCACGCCTGGTCCCCCTCGGCCGTCACCGTCGCCCGCGTCCGCCAATCCGGATCGACGATGTCCGCCGCGCTCTGAACCTCGTACTGCGCCCCGTCCTTTGCCTGCCAGCACACGGCGGGACGCTCGTTCTGAATGCTGATGGTCAGCTCGACCGGCTCCGGCGGCGGCGCGGGCTTCTCCGCTCCGTTGGAGCCGATGTAGCCGCCGTCCTCGCCCGCCGTCAGCAGCTCGCTGCCCGGTTGAAGCTTGAAGCCGTTGGGAGCTGTCGGATCGGTGGACAGATAAGGCGGATCCTCGAACCCGAAGAGCAGATTGTGTTCCCCGGGCAGCGGGGCCTCTTCAATGGCCGCCTCGTAAATGGCGCAATAGCTGAGGTTCATCCGCTCCAGGGCCGCTGGATCAGTGAACTCGTTCTCGATGGCCAGCCAGCCTCCGACGCCTTCGGTGATGATGCTGTTGCGGATGTCCACGGTGATCTCCTGGCCGGCGTTCTCCTGCTTGATCCAGATCTCGGAAGAATCCCAGGAATCATGCACATCGCAGTGGTTGAGGCTTAGCTGCGCCGGGGCGGCTGGCTCTCCGCCCGCGTCGATGAGGATGTCTGTGCTGTTGTTATCCGTGAAGATGCAATGATCGGCGCTGAAGGAGCCTTCGTGGACCCGCACCGCCGGTCGGTCTTGGGCCCCGTTTTGCCACAGCTTGCAGGAGACCAGCTTCAGACTGCCCGGGGGCACGCTTCCGGGCATGGGCGCGTCCTGCGTTTCGTCCCACCGGGCGTCGAGGTCCAGATCGATCGCGACCGATCCGCCGATGCCGTTGGTGGCGAAGAGGCACTCAGTAGCCGTCGCCGAGCCGCCGCCCACGTTGAGCGCCGTGGCCGGGTTGTTCACGAACGCGCAGTTCTCGATCGTCACGTTGCCGCTGTCCATCTCGATGCCGGAGCTTGTGCTTTCGCTGAACGTGCAGTTGCGCACCGTCACTTCCGGCGGAATCCCCGGCGCAACCCACCAAGTTACGGCAAGCCCATACTTGTTCGTCGCGAAGAGGGTGTCCTCGAACACCACGCCGGTGGGCGTCGCGCCTCCCGCCACCACATCTACATCAGCCACCACCGCGCCCAGGCCGTCGCCGGAGTTAATCGGCTCGCTGGTCACCGCGCAGTCGACCACTGTGCAATTGGGAGCGAGAATCATCAGAGCGGAGGAGATCTCGAGGGAGTTCAGCGTCGCGTCCAGATTGGCGAACGTCAGATGCTCCAGGCGCACGCCCGGAGCGCGCACCAGCGCGCCGAAGTGATCTTCCGCCTCCACACCGATATGGGCGAACCGCGCGGCGGTGTTGGCCGCTTTAACGATTGTCCGCTCCGCCGCCGTTCCTTTGATAGCGATCGCCTTGGCGATTGTCAGGTCTTCTACGAAGGGGCCGACCGTGCCGACCTCGATCGTGTCTCCGGGCTGGGCGGCGTCAATCGCCGCTTGAATGGACGCATAGTCTCCGGGCACGCGCAGAGTGGCTGCTGCGGCGGTCCAGATTGCGCATGCCGTTCCCAATAGGAACATGGTTCTTCTTGTTTTCATAGCGCTTCACCTAGTTATGGATTGCGAAAGCATTATATCCGCGCTGGGGGATTCGACAATAAGAAAAGAAGGCAAGCTCTCCGCGCCGCCCCGCAGCTGTCGGAATCCGCGTTCAGGACCAGGTTCGCTCCGCCCGGAGAACCCGGCGCGCTGGCTGAGGGCTGTTCGACGTGCGAAACGGCCGGCGGGCTACGCGAGTCACGGCCGGCGGGGAGCGCCGGCGCCGAAGCAATAGAGCGTCCCGTCGTTCGCCCCGATGTAAATCCGTCCGGCGGCGACGGCGGGCGAACTTTCTATGCCTTCGCCGATTTCCGTTTGCCAAAGCAGCCTGCCGCTCTGGAGCTCCACAATGTAGAGCCGTCCGTCGGAGGCTCCGAAAACAACCTTGTTGCCGCACACCACGGCCGCGCCGTCCACTTTGTTCCGCGCCCGGAAGGTCCAGAGCGCTTTGCCGGAGGCCTGGTCAATGCAGTGGAGGCGGCGGTCCCGGCAACCGATCAACACCCGACCCTGGGCGATCGCCGGCGAGGAGAAAAAGGGGTAGTGTCCCGGCGAGTAGGTCCACCGAATCACGCCCTTGCGCGCGTCCGCCGCGATCACGGCGTGGCCGTAGTGGCCTGCGTAGGCCATGGTCCCGTCCAGGGCGGGCGAGCCGGGAATGTACGCGCCGGCCTCGATCTGGTGAAGCTGCTTGCCGTCGCTCAGCCGGGTCACATGGAGGATGCCGTCGCATCCCCCGAAGACGACGAGGCCGCCGCCGACCGCCGGGGCGCCGTTGATGTAGTTGTCGGTCTCGCAGATCCAGTTTGTGCGCCCGTCGGCCGCGTCCAAGCAGTAGAGCTTGAAGTCATAGCTTCCGAACAGAATCCGCTTGCCTTTGCCGTCAGGAGCCGGGGCCCAGTTCGGCGCGCCCATGATCTCGCCTTCGGTCTCGACCGACCACAGCAGTTTGCCGCTGGACGCTTCCAGGGCGTAAAGGCGTCCGTCGCTGGAGCCCGCATACACTTTCCCGTCCAGCCAGAGGGGGGAGGAATCCACGGCGCCCTTGGTCTCGAAGCGCCACAGTTCCCGGCCCGAGTCCGCTTCCAGGCAGTAGAGCCGGCCGTCCCCTGAGCCCACGAACACCCGTTCCTGGGCGACCGCCGGCGAGGACTTCACAGCGTCTTCGGTGTGAAACCGCCACAGGAGTCTCGGCTTGTCGGGCAGGGCGGTGAACGCCGCTCCCTGAAGTTGGGGGGCGCCTCGGTACATCGGCCAGTCGCGCGCGCCCGGTTCAGGAGAGGCGGCAAAGCCGCAAGCCAGCGCCCAGGCCGCGGCCGCGGCCGCTGTCGCGCGGATTCCGCCCCGCTTCCGCCGAATCACTCGGCCCTGAGAAGCTTTTTTCCGAATCACGCTGTTAAGTTCCGCCCTCGGCGGCCGCTTGGCAAACCGAACCCGCGGCCGCCCCGACAGCCGTCTAGGCGAGGGGAGGAAAGGGCGCCGCCCAGCGGGCAGGGGGGCGTTTGGTTTTCCCCTGGGTTTGATCCGCCCGTTGCCTCAGGGACTGCGGAGGCTGCAGGACGGAGGTTGCGCGGCGGGGCGCGCTTTGGCATGCTCAGGCCATGCGCCAACCAGTTCGGTTTGTTGCGGCCTGGGCCGGGGGCCTTGCGCTCCTCTTGGGGTTTGCCTCTCCGCTCCGCGCGGCGATGACCGTCCGGCTCGACGCCGCCGGCCAACCAGTGGTCGAGGAAGACGGCCGGCCGGTGCTGCGCTACAACTTCCGGACCGTGCCTCCGCCAGAAGGCGTCACGGGCATTTACGCTGTTCCCCGCAGCGACTACATCCATCCCCTCTACGGCCTCCGGGGGGAGTCCCTCACGCTTGATTATCCGAAGGACCACCCTCACCACCGCGGGGTTTACTGGGCCTGGCCGGAGGTCATGTTCCGGGGCAAGACCAACGACTTGCACGCTCTGCAGGGCGTCTTTGCCCGGCCCGAGCGGCTTCTCAAGACCGAGGGCGGCGCGCGCTCCGCCCGGATCGAAGCCGTCAACCTCTGGGTGTGGGAAGACCGCCTTCCGATCGTCCGGGAAACCGTCCGCATCCTCGCCCGCGCCGCCGAGGGCTCTCTGCGCTGCGTCGATCTGCGCTTCCGTTACGAAGCCCTCGAGCCGGGCGTCTCCCTCGCCCGACGGAACACGCTCCACTACGGCGGCCTCAACCTGCGCTTTTCGGCGCAGACCGACCAGCGCATTGTGCGCCATATCGGTCCGCCGCGCTTCCCCGCTCCCGAGTGCTGGGCCGAACTGGTCGGCGTCCCGCCCGGCCGGAACGCCCCGGTCGGCGTGGTCATCCTCCAGCATCCGGCCAACCTGGAGTATCCGGAGGATTGGGTGGAGTACCCGGAAATCAACTGGCTTCAGCCGGCGTTTCCCGCCGCCGGCACGCGCTTTGAGCTGCGCCCCGGTCAACCTTTGGATCTAGCCTACCGGTTGATTATCCGCGAAGGCCCCGCGCTGAAAATCCCTTACGCCCGGCTTTTCCGCGATTACCTCCGCGGCTGGCGGCCGCTTTCCGGCCTGGCGGACTATCGCTTCGGGCGGCCCGCCGCTTGCCTCCGCAAGTGGGAGCGCCTCATCGACGCCTGCCCGCCCGCCGACCATCCCGCCGCCCAGGCGGCCTTGCTCCGGCTCCTTCAAGCCCCGAACGCCTCGCCGGACCTGCGCCGCTGGGTCTGCGCCCGGCTCCAGGTTGTCGGCGACGCTCGGGCCGTTCCGGCGCTGATCCCCCTGCTGGCCGACCCCAAGCTCTGCGGCGCCGCCTGCCAGCCGCTCGAAGCCATTCCCGATCCGGCCGTGGACGCAGCCCTGTGCAAGGCGTTGCCGAAGCTGCCTCCCGCCTCCCGGTTGCCCGTGATCCGCCTCCTCGGCGTCCGCTGCAGCGCCCGGGCCGCGCCGTTGCTTGTCCGCCTGGCTCAGGATAAAGATCCCGCGGCCACCCGCGCCGCGCGGCAGGCCTTGGGCCGGATCGGCGGCATGCCCGCCGCGACCGCTTTCCGGAAAGCTCTTGAACGCGGCGAGGCCGATGCGGAAACCGCCGCGGCCGCCCTCGAATGCGCCGAGCGCCTCCTGAACGCCTCGCCGTCGGAGCGGCAGGCCGCCCGCGCCCTCCTTCGCGCTCTGACGGAGGCGCAAGCCGCCGACGTTCGCTTTCGCGCCGCGGCCTGGGCTCAGCTGGCGCGTTTCGAGCCTGAGCCGGCCCTCCGCTGGGCGCTTGCCCGGCTGCGGTCCGACCGCCCCCGGGAGCGCCGAGCCGCCGCGACGGTCTTCCGCAGCCTTCCGGACGCGACCTTCTTGCCCGCCCTTCGCGAGGCCTTCGCTCAACTTGCTCCGCCCGCCCGGCGCGTCGCTCTCGAGGAGCTGGTCCGCCGCGCCGCGCCCGCCGCCCGCGACCTGTTCCGGGCCGCCCTCGCCGATCCCGCTTGCGCGGAGATTGCCGTTCGCGGCCTGGCCCGCGTTGGGACCGCTGAGGATGTCCCGGCTCTAGCCCGCCTGGCGATCGGCAAGGGGCCCGCCGCCTCTGCCGCTCGGGAGACCCTCCGCCGCCTTCCCGGCAAGCCGGCGGACCGCGCCTTGACTCGGCTCCTCCGCGAAGGGGAGGGTCCCGTCCGCGCGGTCGCCGCCGACGCCCTGGCGGCGCGCCTGCGGGAACGCGCTGCGCCTCTGCTTCTGTCCCTGGCCGCCGCGGAGGATTCCGTCCTGGCTCGCACGGTCCTTCAGGCCCTCGGCGACCTGGCTTCGCCGCAGCAGGCCTGCGCCCTGGCGCGCCTGCTGCCTCGAGTTGTTCCAGAGGCCCGCGGGGAATTCTGGACGGCGCTGGTTCGTTGCGCGGCCCGCGGCGTTCCGGCGAACGCCCTGGCCGGGGCGGTTCTGGAGGCCGTCCGGGGCCGCAAGGCCGACCGCGCCGAGGCGCTTGCCTCGCTCGACGCCTTGCCTTCGCCCGCGGCGGAAGCCGCCTTGCGGGAGGCCCTGGTCGGCGGGGATTCCGAGCTGCGGAAGGCCGCCGTCCGCGCCCTGACCCGGTGGCCCGAGCCGCTTTCCTCCGATCTACTCCGCGCCTTGCGCGAGGCCGACCGCCGGTTCGGGAAGGATCCGGACCTGGGGCCGCTTCTGCGTCGCGCCCTCGCCAACGCCGCCCTCCGCGGCGCGCGCAACCTCTGCCTCGGCAAGCCCGTCGTCTCCTCGCATCCTTGGCAGAACGGCTGGGGTCCGGAAAAGGCCGTGGACGGGCGCGTGGCGCTGGACTCGTATTGGAGCTGCGCCCGCTCGCCCTGCTCCCTCACTGTCGATTTGGGCAAGCCGCAGACCCTGGCCGCCGTGCGCGTCTTTCCCTACTGGGACGGCCGCCGCTATTATCAGTACAAAGTGGAAATCTCCGCCGACGGGTCCGCCTGGAAGACGGCGGGCGACATGTCCCGCAACACCCGGCCCGCCACGAAGGAGGGCAGGCTTTTCGTGTTTGATCCGACCCCGGCGCGGTACGTGCGGGTTACGATGCTCCGCAACAGCGCCAACCCCGGCCTTCACATCGTGGAGCTGCAGGCGTTCGGCTTGCCGCCCCGGCAAACGCAGTCCACTGGAGAAAAATGAAGAAGATGCCTTCCAAGACAATCGAATTCAACCGCCGCCGCTTCCTGCGGCTGGCCGGCGCGTCGGCCTTCGGCGCGCCGCTCCTTGTTCCCGCCCGCGTCCTAGCCGTCCCGCCCGGCGAGACGATTGGGTTGGGCCTCATCGGCTGCGGCGGCCGGATGGAAGCCCTCGCCGCCGCGCTGGCGCGCTGCGCCGGAACCCGCATCGCCGCCGTGTGCGACGT
>JAGHDA010000095.1 GCA_021160185.1 Verrucomicrobiota bacterium | reverse complement strand
GAGTTTTTCGAGGGCGATCTGGCCGACCGGGAGAAAGTGGGCGAGATCCTTCGCGAGTGGGGCGCGGAAGCGGTGATGCACTTTGCGGCCAGCGCGCTGGTCGCCGAGTCGATGGAGAACCCGGCCAAGTATTTCCGCAACAATGTTTGCTGCGGCCTCAACCTCCTCGACGCCGCGCGCGAAGCCGGGGTGGAAAAGTTTGTGTTCAGTTCCAGTTGCGCCACTTACGGGCCCCCGACGAAAATCCCGATCACCGAGGACGAGCCCCAGAAGCCGATCAATCCCTATGGCGAATCCAAGCTGATGTTCGAGCGGATCCTCGCCTGGTATCGCCGGATTTACGGGATGGACTATGTGGCGCTGCGCTACTTCAACGCCGCCGGCGCCAGCGAGCGGTTCGGCGAGGATCATCGCGTCGAAACCCACTTGATTCCCAACGTGCTCCAGGTCGCCCTCGGGCAAAGGGAGGCCTGTGAGATCTACGGAACCGATTATCCCACGCCCGACGGCACCTGCATCCGCGATTACATTCACATCCTTGATCTGGCCGACGCCCATATCCGCGCCCTGGAGCCGGGCAAAGCGGGAGCGTTCAATTTGGGCAACGGCGAAGGCTACTCGGTGCGGGAAGTGATCCGCGCTTGCGAGCATGTTGCCGGCCGCGCGATCAAGGCGATCGAGCGCCCCCGGCGACCCGGCGATCCGCCGCGCCTGGTTGCCGACGCCCAGAAGGCCCGACGCGAGCTGGGATGGCAGCCGCGCTACCCGAAGCTGGAGGATATCGTGGCCTCCGCCTGGGCGTGGCACTCGGCTCATCCGAACGGTTATCCTGACTGAGATTGGGCCGCTTGCGGGCCCTGCCTTGCGCCGTTTGCGGCTATCGGCGGCGCACAAGCGCCGCCCAGTCTTGCTCCGGATCGACCGGCGGCGCGCCCAGGTCCGCTAAGGTTCCGCCGCGGACGGTTCGAACTGCGCCGCGCCGGAGGGGGCCGCCTTCGCGCGGGTTGAACCAGAAGAGGTCGAACCTCCCGCGCGTCCCGCGCAGGTCCAGCCGGACGCGCCCGCCGCGGGGCAGGTAAATTACGTAGATCGCGCCCTTCCGGGCGAGACAGTAGCGGCTGTTGTCGTGGGCCGGGTTTCCAACCAACTCATCGGCGTTGGTCATTTCCCAGAACGGGATCCGGTTGCGGCGGAAGAACTCGAGGGCATAGCGGCAGTAATCCCAACTCCGATCCCGACTTCGCCAGTCCTGACAATTGAGGTCGTTCTGGGGCAGTTTGTAGCCGAAGTAGTACTCCACCCCATGGCCCCCCGCCATAAGCGTTCCCCATAGAGTGTGCTTGCGAATGTCATGGAGGTCATAGGTTCGACCGCCCTCGGAGGCCTGGCCGGAGCATCCCGCGTAACCCGGATCGGGAGGGACGCCGCTGTCGGCCGGATTCTGCTCGTCGTTGGCCACGATCCACGGCTTGCCCGCCTTCTCTGAAGCGCGAACCCATTTGAGGACGCGCTGGTGCGCCTGCCTCCAACTGTTCTGAAGGGATGCCCCCGCAAGGCAGGATTGTTCGCCCAGGAGCGGCGGGTACACCCGGTCCTGCCAGCTGGGAAAGGTATGCACGACGACAGGATGACGGTAAGGGTCTGTCTCGTGAATGTAGCGAGCCATTGCCTTCTGTTGCTTGGTGGAAAGCGTGTTCTCCTCGCCGAGGTTCCAGTTCAACGCAAGCTCATAGCCGAATCGGGCGATGAGTTCCCGCAAGTAGAGCTTGCGCTCCGTTCCCAGATCCCCTTGGTCTAACGCCGCCGGAACAAACCGGACCTGGTTCCCGAGGCGGTTGTCGTCGTTTTCCTGCTCTTCGAGCTTGAAGTGGAGGAAGAGCCCCAGCTCTTGCGCATGGTCGAAGACGATTTGCCATTGGTCAAGTTTGGAGCAGTCATAGTGGAGCTTGTCGGTCGGCTCCACAAAGGGCCATACGTCTTGGCCGTCGCCCCCCACGTTGTAAGTGAGGAAGGAAAAGGCGTTGCAGCCTTTGCCGGCGAGATAGTTGAGGGCTCCGATAAGGCCTTTCCCTTTGCCGCCTTGCCAGAGGGGATCGCCCGGCCGCCAGTCCCGGATGTGGGGCGCCCAAGTTTTCAAGCCGGCGGAGAGGGCTTCGCCCCGCCGGGGCTTGCGGTTCGGCTTCAAACTGCGGGTTCCGTCGAAGTCCGCATAGGCGAGAAGGTTTTCCGGCGCGTCCGCTCCGGCTTTCAGGAAATACTCTCTCGTTTCCGCAAAGCGCAGGTAGTGAAGGCGGACGTACTCAAGCCGTCCTTTGCCGCGGAAATCGCGTCCGCTTTTGTCTGTGGGCTTGATCTGAAACGAGCCGGCGAGCCCGTCCCAAGGCGCAAGCGGCTTGCCCGGAGCCTTCGGATCCAGGGCGGCGAGCTTTCCCTGCGCGAACTCGATGCGGTAGGTCCACACGCCGGGCCGGTCGGGGGCAAGGTGCGCCCGCCACTTGTTGCCTGCGCGCGCCGAGGTTTCCGCTGCGCGACCGTCCGCCGCAAAATATCCGGGGACCCGGTATCGCGGCGATCCGGATTCATGGGTGAAAAGCACTGAGAACCGGTAATCGGTGAACGGGTTGGGGGATTCGTCCTCTTCGCGCGCATAGGGGCCTTCCAGGGTAAGGGTCACTTTATGCCACGTTTTCAGCTCCCCGCTGATTTGGACCGAAGGCGGCGAGCTCGCCTCCGCGGCGGCGGCCGCGCCTGGGAGGAGCGCGGCGGCGGCGAGCTGGAGGAGCGCCTTCCGGAAATCTCCCTTGAGAAGAGCGCGCTTTGCTCTGCATGTGGCGGAGCCTGTGGGGCGAATTGCTTTCATAGGCGGGCTATTGTGGGCAAAATGCCGCGGCGAGGCAACCGTCGGCCGCCGTGTGATCCGGACGGCTGCGGGGCTTTCGTGCGCCGCGCCGGTTCGCCCTGGTTGCAGGGCGCGCTTTTTGCCTGGGAAACTCATCGTGAGAGACCGGCTGTTCCAAGGCCGTTCCTTCCGGGGCGATTCGGAGAATTTTCCCGAGGTGTTGACACGGCTCGGAGGGGAATCTAAAGTGCCGCCGCTGACCGGAAGGCGGGCTTGCGGGCCCGCAGGTCGCGGAGAGGAAGTGATGAAAGGGTGACAGAGATCAGGCTCAAAAAGGGCGAGTCGGTGGATAGGGCGTTGCGGCGTCTGAAGAAGAGGTTGGATCGAGAGGGAACGCTTCGGGACGTCCGCAACCACCGGCATTACGAGAAGCCGAGCGAGAGGCGGCGGCGGCGCATGAAGATCGCCCGCTTCAACGCCATGTTGAGCGCTCGGTACGCAGACATGTGAGCAATCTGGAAACATAGGCCGGGAGCTGTGGCGTCGCCCAGCCTCGGCTTTTTTTTATGTACGCGCTTTCTACCTGCTGGAACTCTCGGCGCCATACCGACGGGGAGCCGATGTTGGAGGAAATCCGCGAACTCGGCTTTGAGTACGCGGAGTTGAGCCACGGCGTCCGTCTCAGTCTTGTCGAGGGAATCATGAAGGCTGTGGACGCGGGGATCATCCGCATCACGAGCCTGCATAACTTTTGTCCCTTGCCGGTGGGAATCACCCGCGCCGCGCCGAATGTGTACCAGTTTACCTCGCCCGATCCGCGCGAGCGGGAGCGCGCTTATCGGCACACGATCCAGACGCTGGACTTTGCGCAGCGGGTGGGGGCCAAGGCGGTGGTGCTGCATCTGGGCAGCTTGGAGCTTCCCGATTACACCGAGCGGCTGATCCGGATGATCGAGGCGGGGATGAAGGATTCTCCGCGCTACCAGAGGCTTCTCTACGAGGCGGAAGAGCGCCGGGAAGCGCGGCGGCCCCGGCAGGAGCCCTACGCGCTGGAGATTCTCCATCGCCTGGAGGAAGAGGCGGCGCGGCGGGGGCTCGTGCTCGGCGTGGAAAACCGGGAGACGGTAGAGGAGATTCCTTTTGAAGCGGATTTGCCCTTCTTCTTTCTCGACTTTCCCAGCGGGGCGGTGCGCTACTGGCACGACGTCGGCCACGCGCAGATCAAGCAGCATTTGGGGCTCATTGATCATGTCCTGCATCTGGAGTCGATGGCCGAGCATCTGGCCGGATGCCACGTGCATGACGTCGAGTTTCCGGACGGCGACCACCGCCCGCCGGGGCGCGGCACGGTGGATTTCGCGGCCTTGAAGCCGTTTATCAAGCCCGAGCATCCGAAGGTTTTGGAGCTGCATCCGAAGCTCTCCAAGGAAGAGGTTCTTGAAGGATTTCAGTTTCTTCGGTCTGTTTGGGGCGAGGAGTGAACCGAAAGCGCAGATCGATCCGCGCGCTGTGGAAAACGGCCCTGTGCGTCGGACTTCTGGGAATCGCCTTTCACGGAATTTTCCTTCAGGAGACCCGGCGCGCCGGCGGCTTTACGGAAGCGGCGTGGTCGCGGATGGGACGCGCCGAGCAGTGGCGCGCGGCGTGGGCGAGCGGTCCGCGGCTGGTGTGGGAACGGGTTCGGAACACCTCGCCGCTGGAGGGGTTGGCTTCGGTGGCGTGCGTGGGGTTGATCCTCCTGGTCCAGGCGGCTCGGTGGCATCGGTTGTTGGGGGCTCAGGGCGTGCCGCTCTCCTGGGGGCGAACGCTTGAGATCACGTTAGTGGCTCAATTTTTTAATTCCTTCCTCTTGGGCACCGCGGGCGGGGATTTGATGAAGGCGTACTACGCCGCCCGAGAAACCCGCCGGCTGAAGACCGAATCGGTTACCACGGTGTTGGTGGATCGGATGATCGGCTTGCTTGCCATGCTGTGCGTGTCTGCGGCGATGGCGGCCGTCAATTTGCGCCTTCTCCTTAGCGCGCCCAGACTGCGGTGGGTGACGGCGGCGGCGTTGGGGATGTTTCTGGCGGCGGCGGCGTTGACGCTGGCGCTGTTGCGGCAAGGGGTGACGCCGTTCAGCGATTGGTTTCGGAAGCGCCTGGAACGATCGGGGCCGGGCCGGACCTTGCTGCGCTCGCTGAGCGCGGCGCGGCTTTACGGCGGCCGGCCGCGCCTGCTGGCCGCGGTGTGGGCGCTCTCTTTGCTGATTGTTCTAGGATGTGTTGTTCAGGTCTGGCTCGTGGCCAGAAGCTTGGGCGTGAGCCATGTGCCGTTCACGGTGTGGCTCTGGGTCGCGCCTACCGTGATTTGCATCGCGGCGCTGCCGATCACCCCCAGCGGGCTGGGAGTTCGGGAGAATCTCTATGTTTGGATTCTCACCGCGCCCGGCATCGGCGTTGCCGGCGCGACGGCCTTGTCGATTTCCCTGATTGCTTTTCTGGGCATGCTATTCTGGAGCGTAGTGGGCGCGGCGGTTTACGTCGGCTTCCGGAAACGGCATCGCCTGGCGGAAGTGGCTCAGGAAGCGGCCGAATGAATCGACGGAGGCAAAGCGCATGAACCGAACCGGTTCGGCGGACGAAGATTCCAAAGCCCAGGCTGCCAGGGAGATCGTGCGGCGGCTCCGGGAGGCCGGTTTCGAGGCGTTTTGGGCGGGGGGGTGCGTGCGAGATCGTCTTCTAGGGCGCGAGCCGGAGGACTACGATATCGCCGCTTCCGCGCGGCCCGAAGAGGTGGAGCGGCTTTTCCCGCGCACTCTTCATATCGGACGGGCGTTTGGGGTGACGGCGGTCCTTACAGGCCCGTGGCAGTTTCAAGTCAGCGCCTTCCGCGCCGAGGGCCGCTACCTGGACGGGCGGCATCCGGAGTCGGTCACTTTCGCCGACGCGCGGGCGGACGCGTTGCGCCGCGACTTCACCGTCAACGGGCTCTTTTACGACCCGTTAGAAGAGCGGCTTTTTGACTGGGTGGGTGGGCAGGAGGACCTTCGCCGGCGGCTTATCCGCGCGATCGGCGAGCCGCGGGAGCGGTTCCGGGAGGATCATTTGCGTTTGCTGCGGGCGGTCCGCTTCGCCGCGCAATTGGATTTTCAGATTGAAGAGAAGACATTTCTGGCGGCGCGAGAAGGAGCCCCTCTGATTCGGCGGGTCAGCGCCGAACGCATCCGGGACGAGCTGTTAAAGCTTTTTCGGCCTCCGCACGCGGCGCGCGGGCTGGATCTGCTGCGAGAAAGCGGCTTGTTGCGGGAAATCTTGCCGGAGATTCACGTCATGATCGGCTGCGAGCAATCGCCCGCTTACCATCCCGAGGGGGATGTGTATGAGCATGTCCGCCGCATGTTGGCGTTGCTCCCGCCCGACGCTTCCCAAGCCTTGGTGTGGGCCGTGTTGCTGCACGACGTAGGCAAACCGCCCGTCCAACGCCGGGAGCCCGACGGGTCGATCCGTTTTTGGGGCCACGAGGCGGAGGGAGAGCGGATCGCCCGTCGCCTCCTTAATCGGCTTCGGTTTCCAAAGCGGGAAATCGAGGCGATCGCTGAAGCGGTGCGGCGGCATATGGTTTTCAAAGATGTTGCCCAAATGCGGCCCGCCGCCCGTCGACGGTTGCTCCTGCGGCCGACCATTGAATTGGAGCTGGAGCTGTATCGTTTGGACCGCCTCAGCTCCAGCCGGGATTTGGCCGAGTATGAGCGGCTTCGAGGAGAGCTGGCTGAACTTCGTCGG
>JAGHDA010000444.1 GCA_021160185.1 Verrucomicrobiota bacterium | reverse complement strand
GGAAGTGGGCCGTGTGATGGAAGCCGTCTACGGAGGCCCGGAAACATGCCTGATCGTGAGCAGCGACTTGAGCCACTACCTGGACTACGAAACGGCGCGGGCGAAGGATCGGCGCACAGCCGAAGCGATTCTCGCTCTGGACTACGAACACATCGACGGAGAAGCCGCCTGCGGTTACGCGCCGGTCCGCGGCCTGCTCTGGCTGGCGCGGCGTCGGGGCCTGCGGCCCCGTCTGCTCGACCTGCGCAACTCAGGCGACACAGCCGGCCCCGCCGACCGGGTGGTAGGCTACGGGGCGTTCGCCTTCGAGGAGCCGGAGTCCTCGGGCTGACCTCCCGCGGGGAAATGCTGTTTTGGCTCGCCCGCGCCCGCTACACTCCGCGGGCGATGGAGGCGCACCAAAAGCCGTCCGCGCCCGCTCCGAAACCGGCGCGTTTTCGGGGCGGACGCTGGCTCCTGCTCACGCACGAGCCGTTCTGGCCGCCCAGCGGCGGCGGGTCGGCGGAGGCCTTCTATCTGGCGAAAGAGCTGCTTCGGCGCGGCTCGCGGGTGGAAGTCATGGCTCCGGAGGGCGAAAGGTCCGCTTCGCCGCCCGAGACGCCTGGGCTGCGGGTCCGGCCGTTCCGCGGCTGGCGGCTGGGGCGTTACAGTCGTTTCCGGCCTCTCAGATACCTCTTTTATCCCCTCAAGCTCGTTCGAGAAGCGCGGGCCCTCTTCGACCGGAATCCTCCGGACGCCATTCTGGCCCAGCACGCCCTTTCCTGCGCGGCCGCGGGGCGGCTCAAGCGCGCCTGGGGCGCGCCCGCAGTGTTCAACTATCTGGACTGCCTCGCCGGTTACCTGGAGCGCTGGCCCCTCATGCCCCGCCCGGCGGCGCGCGCCCTGGTCCAATACGAGCTGGCGTTGCCGAGGCGACTGGAGGCGGACGCCGCGCTGGCCGTTTCCGATGAGTTGGCCGAGCGGCTGGCTCAAAACGGCTTTCCCGCTTCCCGCATCCTGCCGATCTATTACGGCTTCGACGCGGAACTGTTCCGGTTCGATCCGAACTCTCCCCGCTCGCCGGAGCCGCTGGCGGTGATGCATGGTTCCTTCGACCGCCACCATATCGGCCCGATCGCCATGGAAGCCGCAAGACGCCTGCTCCGCAGCCATCCCCGTCTTCGGATCCGATTCGTCGGGAGGGTCACCGGGCCGCTGAGAAAGCTTCTCCGCCGATTAGAGAAGGACGGCCTGGGCCGACGGGTGGAAGCGACGGGGTTTGCGCCGTACGCCGAGGTGGCTGAGAAGATCCGTCCCGCCTGGGCGGGTCTGGTTCCCTATGAAGACTCGACCGGAGCGCAATGCGCCTTCGTAGCCAAGGCGGTCGAGTATCTGGCAGTGGGCGTGCCGACCATCTGCACCAACCTGGCCGGGCTCCGGCGTTTTTTTGGAAAGGAGCCGATGATCCGGTTCGCGGCCTTTGATCCGGCGGCGTTCGCCGAGGCCGTCCTGGCGGAGCTGGAAACTCCGCCGGAAACGAGGGCGGAGGCGGCGCGGAAGGCAAGCGCGCGCGTAGCAAAGGAACTGGATTGGCGGACGATTTGCCGGCGGGCGATTGACTTTGCGGAGGCCGCGGCGGCGAGGGCAAAAACTAAGTCAGAGGAGGGCCGGTGAGCGAACGCTGGGCATTTTTCCGCCAGACGGGCTGGATGGTCGCCGCGACCACCTTGGGCGGCTTGTTTATGTGGCTCGTCCACGTGCCCGCCGCGGCGGGCATGCCGCACTCCGAGTACGGGGTGTTTGTGACCCTGCTTCAGGTGATGAACCTGATGATGATCCCGGCGATGGGGTTGCAGACGATCTTTGCCCAACAGGCGGCTGCGGCGGTGGATGAAGCCCGGACGCGGGAGCTGCGCACGACGGTGCGGCAAATGACCGCGGGCATGTTCGGTCTCTGGCTTCTGGCGGCGTTCGCAATCGCAGCTTTCTCCTCGCGCCTGATCGCCATGCTTCAGATCGCGAACCCGGCCGCCCTCTGGCTCACCGTCGGCATCGGCCTGGCGATGCTCTGGTGGCCGATTCTCCAAGGGGTGCTCCAGGGCCGCCAAAACTTCCTCTGGCTCGGGTGGCTCCAAATAATCAACGGCCTCACGCGATTCCTCGGCGTGCTCTTTTTCGTAACCTGGCTGGGATGGCACGCCGCCGGAGCGATGAGCGCCGCGTTCCTGGGCTTCTGGGCGGCGGTGGCCATCGCCGTGTGGCAAACGCGCGACACGCTCCGGGGCCCCGGCGGGCGGGTCGCCTGGAAACGCTGGCTGAGCAAGGCCGTCCCTTTGAGTTTCGGGCTGGGGACGAGCCAGTTCATGATGGCCGCCGACCAGATCGCCGTCCAAAGCCAGTTTGACAAGGAGCTCACCGGGTTCTACGGGGCGGCGGGCATGATCGGCCGGGCGTTGGTGTTTTTCACTGTGCCTCTGGTGGCGGTGATGTTCCCGAAGGTGGTTCGGAGCCATACGCTCTCCCAACGCACGAGCGTGGCGGCTCAAGCTCTGGGCGCGACGGCGCTTCTGGGCGGCGGGGCGGCGCTGGTGTGCACACTCTTTCCCGCGCTGCCGCTCCGAATCGTCTACTTCAGCAAGCCGGAGTATCTGACAAGCGCTCCCCTGGTGCCCTGGTTCGCCTGGTGCATGTTGCCGCTGACCTTTTCGAACGTCCTGATCGGCAATCTTCTGGGCAAGGAACGCTTCCGCGCCGTGCCGTGGCTGGTTCTGGTGGCTGCCGCCTATGGGATCGCGCTCGCCGTTCGCACCCCGATCTACAGCCAGGCAGCTTCGCCTCAGGAAGGCTTTCTGGGCGTCATCCGCACGTTGGGATTTTTCAGCGCGCTGCTTTTCGCCGTAGCCGCATGGTTCACATGGGGCCCGCCGGCGCGGGGCGAAGCCTCCCCGCCCAAGACCGACGCCGGACCCGCCTCGGCGTAAAAGCCGCTCCAACTTGCCCCGCCCCGGAACCGGCTTATACTGTCCCGGAACAAGCCGAAACCGCGCCCGGCGGCGCGGCGGCGCAAGCGCGACGGACCCAACTCCAAACCCAAGAGAAAACCGGATGAAACGCAGAACCTTCATTATGACAGTCGGCGGCGCGGCCCTCGGATTGAGTCGGCTTTCCGCCGCCGCGGCTCGAAACTCGGGGGATTTGCCTCACCGCACGCTCGGCAAAGCGGCGTTCCGCATGCCGGCGGTCGGATTTCCCGGCCTGGCTCTCTCCCGCTACAGCCAGGAAGAATGCAACCGCGCCATACCGAAAGCCTTCGACCTGGGAGTGAACCACTTCGACGTGGCCCCCGCTTACGGCGACGCGGAAATCAAGATGGGCCCCGCGCTCCAAGGAATTCCCCGCGAGAAATACTTTCTTTCCTGCAAGACAAAGATGCGGGACGCAAAGGGCGCCCAGGAGGAGTTGGAGCGTTCTCTCCGGCGGCTGCGCACGGATTATTTCGACCTGTATCAGCTCCACCATCTGCGGCGCCCCGAGGAGGTCGAGCGGGCTCTGGGCCCCGGCGGGGCCATGGAAACCATCCTCAAGGCCCGCGAAGAGGGCAAAGTGCGCCTGATCGGTTTTTCCGCGCACACCACCAAGTCCGCCATCCTGGCTTTGAAGAAGTTCCCGTTCGACACGGTGATGTTCCCAGTCAATTTCGTTGAGATGTTCAAGATCGGCTTCGGCAAGCCCGTGGTGGAGCTGGCCGCCGCCCGCGGAACGGCCGTCATCGCCATCAAGCCGATCGCCGCCGGCGCATGGAAGCCGGGCCAAAAACGGAACCGCCCCCATTGGTATCCCTCTCTGGAGGAGCAGGAACAAATCAACATGGCCATGCGCTTTACCCTCTCCCAAAAAGCCGTTGTCACTGCAATCCCCACCAGCTTTCTGGATCTGTTCGAGAAGGCGGTCGCGGCGGGGAAAGTCTACCGGCCGATCTCTCCTGAAGAAACCGATCAACTCCGCAAAATCGCCGCGCAATCGCTCTCGCTCTTCAAGCGCGAGGAAGACCGCGTCGCGCTGTCCCGGCCCCTGCCCGGCCCCGTGCACCCGGGCAGCCCCCACGAAGATGAGCCCGGCGGGCTCTGGGCGTAGCCGCAAAGTTGGACGCCCCTCGCCGGCCGAAGCCTCCGCCCGTCGCCCCGAGCGGGCCGGCGGGCGGCGTTTTATTGTCCCGGGGCGGACGGGGAATTTCCCCCCTTCTCGGGAAGCTCCGCCTTGGCGGAGCCGCTTTGAGACGCGTTCCTCTCTCCGCAGCTCTCGCAAATCGTTTCGCGCGTTCGATCCGCCGACAACGGCGGCGGCGAACCCAGTTTGCGGTAGAGCCAAACCTCCAGCGGCCGCAGCGGAGCCATCCATCGGTAGAAGGGAGAGTAAACCAACCGAAGGCGCAACACGGAGAGAAACCACGCCAGCGAGGCCTTGCCGAATTTGATCGTGGAACCGAGCTGATCGGTCCATTCAGTCGGCGCTTCCACAATCCGGAAGCCTGCCTGCTTGAGGGAGTAAAGCAAATTGATGTCGAAGGCCATGTCGGCGATTGTCAGGGCAGGATGGATCCTCTCGACCGCCTCGCGCCGCATAACCTTGGCGCCGCACTGGGTGTCTTTGATCCCCATGCGGAAGAGAATCTCAACCAGCAGGTGAAAGACCCGGCTGAAGAAACGACGGTGCGTAGGCTGCGGAATGTGAAGGACGGAGCCGGGCAGCCAGCGGGAGCCGATCACGCAGTCGGCGCCGTCGATGCGCCGGACCAGATCCAGAAACGCCTCGGGAGGGGTCGCGCCGTCCGCGTCCACATAGCCGATCAGATCAAAATCTTTCCCCCTCTTGAGCCCCTCGATGAGCGCGCCTCCCTTGCCGATGCGCGCCGGAAAATCCACCATTTCGATTTCCGGATACTCCGCCGCCGCCCGGCGCACCACCTCGGCGGTGTCGTCCACGCACCCGTTGAGCACCGCCAGAATCCGCCACCGTCCGGGATAGTTCTTGCGAAAGTGCTCGGCGTAGTCGCGGAGCGTAGGGCCGATTCGCTTCGCTTCATTGTAAGCGGGGATCAGCAAGAGCAGGCTGGGCGCGGCGGCCGGCTTCGAAACCGATTGACGCGGGGAAACGGTCATTCCTGCCCCTTAGACAACCTCAGCCGAGGAAATCATTTCAGATCCGGATCCGGGATGAAGATCTTCTGCCCGGGAAGCAGGCGGCGCGGGTCGAGTCCGGGGTTGGCCTTGAGCACCGCGTCGATCGTGACGTTGATTTTCTCCCGGCGATAGGCCTGGACAATGGCGCTGAGGGTGTCCCCCGGCTTGACCGTATACTCGTAGCCCTTCATCGGCGAGGCGGGGGATTTGGAAGGCTTAGCGGCCCTCGTCCGAGACGGCGCGGAGCGTTGGGCGGCAAGCGCTTTGCCCAAAGCCTCGAGGCTGGCCTTGATAGTGAGCAAATCCTTTTTCCTTTGCTCCTCGAGCTGCCTGATCGCCTTGGCCAAAGCGGCGGTTTCTTCGGCCTTGGCGAAATGCTCCTTCGGGCCGCTTTGAAGCGTCTCCACCTTGACCTCCACCGCGGCGAGCCGCTTCTCGATTCCCTGAAGGCGCTTGCTCAACGAAGCCTGGGCGCGCTGGAGATCCTCCAGTATGAGTTGCACGCGTCGGAGCTGAAGTTCGAACTGGTTCTGGAGAGCGACCAGATCGGCGCGCGTCACCGGGGCCAACGAGGCGGGGGGCGCCGCTCCGGCGCTCTTTGCCGAAGTCACGGCAAGCGCGGCGAGCCACAAGCTGCAAACGATTCGCGCGGCTCCTGCTCTCATGAGGGCGAAGATACGCGGCGGCGGCGCGCGCATCAAGGCCCGGCGCTCCGCTTCCAGGCCGCGGTTCCGGTTTTGCTTCTGCGCTTCCCCGGCCCAGCGCAGGATAGGGCCGGCAATGGAACCGCTTTGGTATGCCATCCTGGGCTTGGCGGGAGCCGCCCTGGCCGTCGCGTGGGGGCTTCTGCTTTGGACAGCGCGCCGAGCCAGCCGCACGGAAGCCGAGCTTCGGGAGACCCTCCGCTGGCTCGGCGAGCAGGGCAGCCGCGGCCACGCAGAGCTGACCGCCCGCCTTGAGCGGGTGAAGGGAGAGCTGCAAGCCGACCTGGGCGATCGATTCGAACGAAGCCTGGGGGAAGCGCGCGAACTGGTGGAGCAGGAGCTGGCTCGCGCCCGGATGGAGCAGGGCGCGCGGCTTCACCAAACCGCCGAAAGCCTGATGCAACGTTTCGTGGAGTTGCGCGAAGCGACCGAGGCCCGGCTGGAAAAACTTACCGAAGCCCAGGGCCGGGCGCTCTCCGAAACGACCCAACTCCTGGAGCGGCGGCTCGAGGCCCTTGAGCGCCGTTCCGCCCAGGAAGCCGAGCAGCTTCGTGGACAGGTTCAGACGCGGCTCGAGGCAATCCAGGAAAGCGTTCGGGAAAAATTGGAACGGAATCTTCGAGAAGGCTTCGCCCACTTCCAAAAAGTCCAGGACCATCTCAAAGCCGCCGAGGACCAGCTTCGGGAGGTAAGTTCGGTGGGACAATCCGTCCAGGAACTCAACGCCCTGCTCAAACTGCCCCACTTGCGCGGCCAGTTCGGGGAGGCTCAACTCAGCCGCCTGCTCGCCGATTTCCTGCCCGTCCACGCCTACGCGGAGCAATACATCATCGCGCCGGGGTCCCGCGAGGCGGTGGACGCGGTGGTCAAGTTCCCCGGACGCCTCCTGCCCATCGACAGCAAGTTCAATCGGGAGCAGATCCTGCCCCTTTTCGAAAGCGGCGACCCCGAACACATCAAGGAAGCTCGGGAGCGGCTGGCTCAGGTCGTCAAACAGCAAGCCCGGCAGATCGCCGAAAAATACATCCATCCGGAACACGGAACCACCGAGCTGGCCTTGATGTTTCTTCCCAGCGAGACGATCTACTTCGAAGTCATCCGGGACGCTCGGCTCTGTGAAGCGCTTCGAAAAACCAAGGTCTTCCCCGTCTCCCCCAACACCCTGGCCGTCACCTTGCATACGGTGGCCATGAGCCTGAGCCACTATGAATTCGCCAAAGGCGTCGAAAAAACGCTTCGGCAGCTTCGCCTGGCCAAACAAAGCTTCGACCATTTCCAAAAGCGTTTCGAGGAAGTGGGCAAGGGGCTCCAAAAAGCCCAGGAGGCGTATCAAACAGCTTCGGGACACCTCAGCCGCTACGCGGGGCGCGTGGAACGTCTTGCCGCTGAAGGAGTTGAAGAAAGCCCTTTGGAGGAGGGCCGGGAGCGGCCGCAGCTCCCCGAGAGCTGACGCGGCGCGGCAAACCGAGAGGCGGCATATCGCCCCCAAGGCCGCAGGGTAAAAAAGCAAAAAACTACAAGAGGCGCCTTGCGCCCCCCAGGAAACGGCCTGGGTTGCTGCCGCTTCACAAGCCAGTTGTGAAAGAAGGGATGGAGTGTTTGACCAGCTTGGCCGGAACAGCCGGCGATCATCAAAGTCCGCGGCAAGGTTGATCAGGAAAGCGTGGTCACCACCTGCGGGTGGATAGGATACGTCCCGTTTATCTGTGAACAGGTTAAGTCGGCTCCAACCGAAGCCTGCGAACCCGAGCGTCCGCGGGACCTGGGCCGCCCCGGCCAACTCGGCGTGCCAGACGCGGATTGCCGGCATTCCGGCCATCCTGCTCGAGGTTGTGGGCCCTGACGACCCGATCGAGGCGGGCAAGAACGCGACCTACGAAATCTCGATCACCAACCAAGGCTCAGCGCCCGCCACTAATGCAAAGGTCGTCTGCCAGCTCGAGCCGGCCCAGCAGTTTGTCTCGACCGACGGCATCCAAGCGGCCAACCAGCAGGGCAACACGATCGAGTTGACGCCGATCCCGGTGATCAACCCGAAGGCCAAAGCCGCCCTCCGCGTGACGGTGAAAGCGCTCAAAGCGGCCAACGTGCGGTTCAAGGCGATCCTAACCTCTGATCAGTTGGATCGGCCGGTTGAAGAGACCGAATCCACCAACCAGCACTAAACCTTCGCCCAACCGGCCCAGCCGGTTGAGGCTGCTTCTTCAGGCCCCCGTCGGGTTCGCCCCGGCGGGGGCTTTTGGGTTCCTTCGGTTCCTCGCGCGGCCCTCATCACTCCCTGGAGGAAGTTTTTGAGGCCCGCTCTCCGGAATCCGGAAGGCAATCCCAACAAAACCCGAAGGCTCCCTCGCGGGCCCGCTTTCGGAAACCCGTTGCCGCGCAATGAAAAAAGTTGCAAAAAGCTATTGCCAAACCGGGTCTTTTCATTAATCTGAGCTTCATGGTGAGGATGGCGGCTGAAAGCAAGCCGAGCTTAGCCTCTTGCTGGAGGCCGTCGGGCGCGCCGCTTGGGCGGCGGGTCATCAAAAGGGGGAGCAAGAACCTTTGAGTGCAAGGCAAGAACGGAAGGAGAGTTATAGCGTATCATGCCGAGTCCTGTTAAGGTTCTGCCGAAGCAGGTAAAAAACCAAAAGAGGAGTCCTATGATGAGCACCAATAAAACCACACTCAACCCTTGGACCTCGGCGTTGGTTGCGGCCGGGGTGATCAGTGCGGCTGCCGTGCTGCAAGCCGAAGAGGCGCAGAACCCGGTGATGACCGCGCTTTCGTCCACAACCATCAGCGGTTACGTGGACACGTCGGCGATCTGGAAAATGGGGCCTGACACCGGCACGGCGCAATTGCCGGGGCGCTCCTTTGACGGCGCTGACAAACAGAACCAGTTCAACCTCAACGTAGTCGAGCTGAACATCGGCCGGCCCGTGGACGAGGGCGTTTCCTGGGGAGCCGGGTACAACGTGAGCCTTCTGTTCGGCCCCGACGCCAACACGTTCGGGACGAGCTCCTTCCTGGGCGACTGGAACGTCTCGGACTTTACGGTCAAGAACGCCTACGTGGCGCTGCGCGCTCCGGTGGGCAACGGGTTGGACTTCAAAGTCGGCGTCTGGGACACCATCGTCGGCTATGAAGTCTTCGAGGCGGGCAACAACCCGAATTACAGCCGCAGCTACGGCTATTACCTGGAGCCCTACACCCACACCGGCGTCCTGGCCAGCTATCAGGTCAGCGACGTGCTCACAATCCAGGGCGGCATCGCCAACGACGCCACCCAGATCAACTACCACCCCAGCCGCGGCAAGTTCACCTACATGGGCGGCTTGACGTTGACGGCTCCGGACAGCATGGGCTTCCTGAGCGGGGCGCAGTTGAGCGGCGGCGTGATCAGCCAAGGCCGGAAAGGCATGCCGAACGCGTACAATTACTACGTCGGCCTCACCGCTCCTACGCCCATCGAGCAAGTCAGCGTCGGCGCGGCCTTCGACTACTACGGCACTTCCGAGTACTCGAACGACACCACCGAATACGGGTACTCTCTCGCCG
>JAGHDA010000371.1 GCA_021160185.1 Verrucomicrobiota bacterium | reverse complement strand
TTCCTTCCCCGGCCAGCACTTGGGTCAGGGCGGCCACCGGAGCCCGCGTGAATTTAGGCAGGCAAGCTGTCGAGAAAGGCGGCGTGAGGCTTTCGATCCAAACGTCGCACGCCGTCCGCCGGGCTTCCCGCATCAGAAGGACCGGGAACAGGACTTGGCCCAGCTTCGGCCCCGCGGCGGAGGGGCCCAGGTAGCGATAGCGCACGCCTTCGCGCTCGGCGGGTTTCGCGCCGGGATGGCCGCCGCCGAGGACCTCGACTTTATGACGCCGCGCCAGGCGGAGGGCCACTTCGTGAATGGCGCGCGCCCCGCCGCCTCCGTAGTAAGGGTTGCCCGGCGTGTCGTAGTTGGAAAAGACGATCCGCATAGGCGCGGTCGAGTCAGTAAGTCCGGAGGTCGGTTGAGGCGCCGCGCATGGGGCCGGCGCCTCCGCGGGGCTCATTTCTTTTCCCGGAGGCGGTAGAAGCTCCGCGGGGCCGAGGCCGGACCGCTCCAGGCCGCTTCCCCGAGGTCGTCGGTTCGCACGATCGAGACGGTTTCCCAAGCAATGAGATTTTCAGAGCGCTCCAGGGCGTAGAAGCGTTCCGGAGCCCCTTCCAGAGCGAGGCGGAAACCTCCGGCCGAATCGAAGGCCGGCTCTCGAAACCCCAGCCATGGGGGGCGGAGGGCCGGGAGTCGTGCGAGAACGGGCTCCGCGTTCTCGGATTTAAGGAGGAACCAGTCCGCTTCTAAGAGCGCTCCGGGGGCGCTCGGTCCTTCCAGCCCGAAGCGGCTGTCCGGGCTTGGAGGGACAGGGGCAAGGTTTAGAGAGAGCGTCCAGTTCCGCGGCTCGGGGCTCTCGCCGTCGGCCGGCCAAACCCGCGCCCATAGGTCGGAATGTCCGGGGGGATCCGCGGCGGCCTGGCGCAGCCGCACCCAATACCAGAGGTTGGGCCGCCAATTATAGGCTATTTGTGTTTCCGGGCCGCCGTCCACGCTCAGGCGCAACCCCGGCGTCTGGCCGCGGAGGAATTCCAGCCGCGCGGCCGGCTCCGCGCCGTTCGCCGGAGCCACGATCAGCCCGCCCAGAGACGCGGCCGAGGCAGGCGGGCGACGCAGGCGCACGCGCGCCAGCGCCTCCTCGGCGTCGCCGACCGCCGCAGACTCTCGCAGCAACAGCCGGCCGGGCGCGCCGTCGCTTCCTGCAAGCGTCAGCAAACCGCCTGCGGACTGGCGGATGGTTGCGGGGTCGCCTGTGAAGAGCCATTGCTCCTGCCATGGGGAGCTCAGATCCGGAAGGCTTCCCGGGAGAAGAGCGCCGGCCTCTTCCGGCAGGCCGGGGCGAATGACTTCCACACGACGGACATGAAACGCGTCGGCCTGAACGACGAGCCGGAAGTCCGCGCCGGAGTTTTGGGAATTTTCAAACCGAGCCCTGTTGAGCCGGAAGGCCGTTGTTTTCCAGGTTCCTGTCCCGCGCATGGTCACCCATAGGCGCGCGGGGGAGTAAGCGCCTTGGAAAGGGGCGTTGGTGTCGCTCCCGTCGAATTCGAGCGAAAACCTTCCGGCGGGATGGTCGAAGTATTCCACTCGCACTTCGACCTGCATCAGGTCCGCCCACTTGAACGAGTCGTCGATGCGGAAGTAGATGTATCGCCCGGCGTAAACGGTGGGCTTGACGGCGCGGCAGGGGCTGCCGCCGATTTCCGCCGGTTCAGTGGCCCCGTCGGCGGCTTCGATCTGATAGAGCCCCTCGGCGCGGTTGGTTTCCCCGAGCGTCACGCTCACCTTCTTGAAGTCCGAGTAAGGTCCGCGGGGGCGAGGGGGAACCACGCCTTTGCGGAACATGTCCGCGAATTGCCGGTTCAGCTCAATGTACTGGCGGCCGTATTCCCGGCTTTCGGCGATGTCGGTGCCCTCGTGAAACTCGTTCCACGTCTCGATGAACACGAGGTTGGAAGGGCGGCGCAGAAACCGGATCCAGTTCCGTTCGAAGAAGGCGCCGTTTTCCCGGTCCACCACCAACGGCTGGCGTCCCGGCACGGCGGAGTGGTCGTAGCCCGGTCCTAGGGAAGCCACGCCGGGATTCTTCAGGCCCAGGGCGCCGCCCCAGGCGTAGACGTTCTCCGTCGTTGCGTTCCAGGAGATTTCCCGGACGATGTAGGGCTCCCGCCCCCCGAAATCGGCGGCAAAGGTCTGGCGGAGGTAGTCGATGCATGATTGGTCGTGAGCGGCGGCGAAGGAGGCGCTGTAGAGGAAGAGGATTGGTTTGCCGTCGATCATGGCCCAGTGCTCAGGCGGAATGAGGGAGAAAAAGTCTCGCACGCTCTCGTAAAACCAGCGGCGGCCGTAGGGGGTAGTCAGGTCGATCCGCGCGCCGGCCTTATTGTGCTGGAGGGTGGAGGTGTCGTAGAACATTCCGATCCGCGGCGGCTTTAGGCCCTTCTCGACCAGCGTCTTGCGCGCGGCGACCAGCGGCGGCAGCCCCGCGTAGCTCCAGGGCTGGGCGCTTACCGGACGGTTGGGAATTCGCTGGGACGGCTCTCCCCAATAAACCGGCAGGAGGACGTCGATTCCCGCGTTCATCATGTCCCGCAGTTGCTTTTCGTGCCACGCTTGGGAGCGGAAACTGAAGTCTTCCAACGTGGGGGGGTGGTCGGTGAGAGCGTCCGAGCCGTCCGAGTTGACCAGGTGAGCGCCGGTGTAGCTGTCGTACCAGTAAAAGTAAGGGGTGAGGACAAGCCGGTTGGTCGAGGAATAGCTGGTCGAACGGGCGAAGTGCTCCTCGCTCAGATGAACATAGGGGCCGATCGGCGGGTTGATTTCGGGTGCCGGATCCGCCGCCAGCGCCGCGATTTGGGCCGCCGCCAGCGCGAGAGCGAGCGAAGCCCGCCTCGCTCCGGCGCCCCAGCTGGCGCGAGTGCCCCGCTTTGTGATCTGGGCCGGCAACTTTTTGCTTGCCTGAGTCATAGGGGCCATGGTAAAAACGCTTCGACCTCAAACCAAAGCAAATCGCGATGAAAAAACAAACGAGCATTCTCTGGGCGCTGGGAGTCGGCTTGGCCTTAGCGTCGGCCGCGGCGGAGGAGGGGCCTTTTCCTCCTGACGCCTGGCCTCCCACAATCGATCCGAACGCGATCGTGCATTACGTGGATGTGGAGGGCGCGCTGATTCCTCCCAGCGGGAATTGGGACAACAATCTCCAGATTTTGAGCGGCGGCGATCAAATAACTGAAGACATCACCATCGGCGGCTACAAGGCCAAGAAAGTTACGGGGGCCTATCTCAACGTGGCCGACTCCTATTACACGGATTGGGCCGCGGTGGACACGATCGACATTTTAGTGTTGGTCTACGGCAACGAGGCCTTGCTGGGGCCTGATGGGCAGGCCCGCGATTATCGGTTTCTGACGGGCGCGCTCCCGGAGACGAATTCCCCTGTGGGCGGGCAGATTCCTCCGGAGGCCAAGAACGGCAAGTGGAACTGGGTCTTGTTTCGGATTCCCAACGAGCTTCGTCCTTCCGACGGCTTGCCTTATGTGGGCATGCTTCCTCTCGATCCTCAGGGCGACTATTCCAACGGGGGGGTCAACGGCGGCACCATTCGGTTCCAGCAGGTTCCTGGATGGATCGTGCGGGTGGTCGCGTTCGGTGAACCGGGCGCTTTCGGCGAGCCGGAGCAGATCAATCATTTCTTTCCTCCGGAGAGCTGCGATCCAGAACCGCCCACCAACCTGGTGGGCATCGATCTGAACGCGCAAACCACCAACCACGTGGTGGTGATGGACGACAAGGATCAGACCGTTTTCTACGCGGACGATGTGGGTCCGGAGGGAGACAAGCGCCGGGCTGTGGCGCCGGTCGAGTCCTATCTGAACTTTGGGATCACCGACAACTACCTTGGCAAGCCGTGCAACGATCCCCGCTCGGTCAAGGTGTGCGTCGAGTTTTACGACGATCCCGCCTTTGCCGGGATGAACGTCCGCTTCGGCCCAGAGGCCTACGCCACCGACGCTCAGGGCGGCGTCGCGATCTATCCGGAGGAGAAGCGCCACCTCCTGGAGGGGACCGGCCAATGGATCCGTCGTTCCTGGACGATTCCCGCCGTGAACCTCTACGGCGTTAACACGGCCCCTTACACCGGCGGTCCCCGGTTCATCTCCGAAAACGCTCCGGTTTTTGTCTCCAAGTTCGAAATGGCAGTGCTCCGCGTGGGCGATCATCCCCTGGCGGGACAGGATCCCTTGGCGGATTGCTTCGAGGATCCGAACATTTGCACCGACGCCTATGGGAACTTCGTGGAGCTGGATTTGGACGCGGGCGTCGTCAACGGGTTGGACGTGGGGACCAGCGGCGGGGACCAGGAGATGATCGTTGAGGAAGCGGGCCCTCCGGGCGACCGACGCATGGCTGTGCGTCCCGCCTTCGACGACGGCGCCCCGGGCTTCACGCACCAGTACTTGAACTTCGCGATTCTGGACGAAGCCCTTGGGCCGAGCTCTCAGCCGCCCGCCCACCTGGCGATCTGCGTGACTTATTACGACGACCCGGCATTGATCGGGGCGCGGTTCAAGCCGGAGGTTTACAAAACCGAGGTGGACGGGGTGGAGACTTTCGCTTTCACCCCTGACGATTTCTTCGTGACGATCGAGGGCACGGACGAGTGGCGCACCGCTTACTGGGAGATTCCCGATGTGAAGTTCACCGGCGTGAATCAAGGGCCCCAGGCGGCGGCGCGTTTTGTGGCCACGGACAAGGTGTATTTCACCGCGGTCAAATATGCCGTCATCCGTCCCTGCGGCCCCATGGCCGGAGTCAACTTGCTGGAGGATTGCAAGCCGACCCCGGTCGCCTTGGCTGCGGCCTTGGTCGAAGGCAAGGTCCAGATCAGTTGGCCGGCCGACGCCGCCGGATTTACGCTCCAGCAGGCGACGAGCCTGGTGGATTCGGAGTGGGCTCCTGTGGACGAGGAGCCTGAGTTGCAGGGCGACTCCTACCTGGTCACCTTGCCTCTGGAAGGCCGGGAAAGATATTTCCGGCTCATCAAGTGAATCACGGGGCTTGCGCACCGCATGTGCTCCGTCGAGGCGGCGGTCTCAACGGCCGCCGCCCGTTTTTTCCAGTCGGCGCTGGAGCGTTGAAAGATACCGATCGCTCAAGGTGTTGAGGGCGCGCCGCGCCAGCGTGAACGCCTCAGCCAGCCGCGAGCAGGCGCGCGCCTGAGCGGGATCCTCAAGCTCCTGCGCCGCTCGTTTGTAGTAGGCAGCCCCTTCCCTTTCGTAGTCGCGCAAAGTGCGTCTTGCGAGAAACGCCGTCCGCGGCCGCGCCACGAACAAGGAGGCATGGTCCGGATAGATCCCGCTCAGGAAAAGAGCGATGTCGGCCGCGCGCAGAAGCAGCATGGGGCGCAGAGAAGGATCCGCCACCCGGGCCAGGAAGATCATGTCGTCCATGTCCATGTCGCTGACCTTTCGCCGTTTCCACAGGCCTCCCTCCCGCCAGTAAACCACGCCGCTTTGGGTTCTGGTGAAGGAAGCGAGCATCTGGACCAAGCGCTCCCGCACTTCCGCTTCCTCCAGCAGCTCGGCTGTTTGGGGCGCTTCGAAGACGGGCAGCCGTTCTCCCCGCGGCCCGACTTCGAACACGAACGCCTCCCGCTCCAGATCCCGCCGCACCTGCCTCAAGAGGATCTCGAACAGCATCTGGGGCGAGACGCGGACCAGGGCTTCTTCCTGTTCCAGAAGGCGTTGGCAGAGGCGCGGATCCTCGAGCATCCGATCCAGAATGTCCTCTTTGCCCCGGACCAGTTCGATGACTCGATCCGGATCCTTGCGTCGGGTCGCCGTCGTCTCGACCAGAAACCGCAGATCCGATTCCGTCAGCGCGAACATGGCTTCCTCCTTTCCCTGCTGTAATAAATGGCCCGGACCGTTCCCGCGTTCAATTTCCCGGCGACGCAATCCCGGCCGGCGCGGACGCCGCGCAAAAAGCCGCCGCGAAGCAAAAAGCCCCGCGACGGCTTGGTTGAGATCGTTTTCGGAACGGCGCTTATTCCTGCCACCCGTGGGCGTCCCGGACTTGGAGCATCACGCCGAGGATGTCCCGCCAGGTTTGAGCGTTTTTCATCACGCTGTTGGGGAACATGCAACCGTCCCAGCAGATGTGCTTGAAGGCTTTGGTGGGTTGGCCGTTCTCGTCCCGCAGCCAGTAGCCCGCGCATTTGGGGATGTCCAGTTTCCCGTTGGGATCGTTGGGCAGGCAGTGCCGGCCGGTCTTGTCATGGGTTCCCGAGCCTTTGACCGTCGCGTCGTTCTGCGCCACGTGGAAATCGATGGTCCATGGACGGAGGGCGTCGGTGAGCTTCTTGTACGCCGCCTCGAACGCTTCCGGCTCCCAGTTGAAGTTCTTGGGCACGAGGCGGTCCTCGGGGGCGTTGTAACCCAGTAAGTAGAGGAGTGTGTGGGCCATGTCGGCCTGGAATCCGAATGTTTCAGGCCGGCCTACTTCTTCCAGAAGACGCACGGCCCATCGCCAACTGTGAAGCCCTCCCCAGCAGATCTCTCCTTCCGCCGCCAGCCGCTCCCCGAAATCTTCAGCTGTTCGGCAAGCCTCGCGCAGGGTCTGAGCGATCTTGCGCAAGTTTTCTTGGGGGGCTTGGAGGAACTCGGAAGGGCTGCAGGCGGTGTCCACCCGGACGATGCCGTAGGGGCGCGCGCCCAGCTCCCGGAGCTTGGCGGCGATCCGGCAGCCTTTGCGGACCTGACCCACGAAGGCCTTGCGCTCTTCTTCCCCGCCCATCGCCGAGCCGCCGCCGGTGGGCGGCCAGATGGGGGCCACCACCGAGCCGACTACCAGGTTCTTGGCAAGAATCTTGTCCGCAATGCGTTTCAGCCCGTCATCGTCGATGTCGATATCAATGTGCGGTTGGTAGAGAAAGATGTCCACTCCTTCAAACCGGACGCCGTCCACCTCCGCCTGGGCGGTCAGCTCGATCATGGTGTCCAGATCGATGGCGGGCTCGGCTCCCGGAGTGCCTTTGCCCACCAGGCCGGGCCACATGGCGTTGTGGAGTTTTGGATAGTTGTTGACGTGCGCGCTCATGGTTTCAATTTTCCTTATGCTTTCTCCTTGATTGCGCCGCGGTCCGCTTCCCTTGAGGGGCGCGGGCGGCGGTCTCGGTCTTCAGCGAGGAAGGGTAACAGCCTGCGCCGGCGGTTCAACTTGAAAAGCGC
>JAGHDA010000304.1 GCA_021160185.1 Verrucomicrobiota bacterium | reverse complement strand
GGGCGGCTTGGCGGTTTCCTCGTTGATGCTCGATCTGTCCAGCGCGGCGTACTGGAACGAGACCCTCGCGGCCGCCTCGCTCACCCATCTGAACATCGGCCTGGTCAAGGCGCTGGTGTTCGGCGCGTTGATCGCCTTTTGGGGCTGCTACCACGGGATTCGAAGCGGCCGGAGCGCCGAGTCGGTCGGGATCGCGGCCACGCGCGCGGTTGTCGCTTCGATTACAGCCATTATTGTGGCGGACGCGATCTTTGCGGTGGCGTTGACGGAGCTGGGTCTATGAAAGGGGGCATGGCGGACGAAACGCATATCGTCTTGGAAGGACTGGAGCTGGCCTACGGCGAGCGGGTGATCCTGCGCGATGTGAGCGCCGCCGTGCGGCGGGGAGAAATCTTTGTCATCATGGGAGGCAGCGGCTGCGGCAAGAGCACGCTCCTGCGGCACATGATCGGCCTCGAGCAGCCCGCCAAGGGCCGCATTCTGGTGGACGGCCGTCCGCTGGCCGAGTTGCTCGAAGACCCGGCCGCGACCGCGCGGCGCTTCGGCGCGCTTTTCCAGAGCGGCGCGCTCTGGAGCTCAATGACGCTTTACGAAAACGTGGCCCTGCCGTTGGAGCAGTACACCGACCTGCGCCGGACGGAGATCGCCCGGGTTGTGCGCCTCAAGCTGGCTCTGGTCGGGCTCCAAGGCTTTGAAGACTACCTGCCGGGGGAGCTTTCGGGCGGCATGCAAAAGCGCGCCGGCCTGGCCCGGGCCATGGCGCTGGATCCGGAGATCCTGTTTCTTGATGAGCCCAGCGCCGGCTTGGACCCGATCACTTCCCGAAAATTGGACCTGCTCCTGCTCCAGTTGCGGAAAAACCTCGGCGCGACGTTTGTCGTGGTCACCCATGAGTTGGAGAGCATCTTCACCATCGCCGACCGCGCGATGTTCCTGGACGCCCGCTCGCGCACGGTCCGGGCGGTGGGGCCGCCCTGCGAATTGTTCCGCGACGCCTCCGATCCGGTGATCCGGGAATTCCTCACGCGCGGCCGCTGGATCGACCGCGCGCCGCCCCCGTGCGAAGCGGGAGCGCCCGGCGAGAACGAAAGGCCGGTTTCTTCCGACGCCAAGCCATGAAACGACGCATTAATCCCGCCCTCCTTGGAAGCTTTGTCCTGGTCGGCCTCGCGCTCGCGGCGGCCCTGACGATCACCTTCGGTTCGGGCCGCCTCTTCAGCCGCCGCGCGCCTTTCGTGATGGTCTTCCCCCACTCAGTCAACGGCCTCAGCGTCGGCGCCGCGGTCAAGTTCAAGGGCGTGCCCGTGGGCGAGGTCACCCGCCTTTCCATCCGCCTCGATTCGAAAGGCAACCCCGCCGACATCCTCGCCTACGCCGAGTTCGACGAGAACCTGATCGGTTCAGTCGCGGGCAAGGGCGGCAAATCCCGCCGCCCCTTCGTGATCAGCAAAGCGGTCGAGAACGGCCTGCGCGCCCGGTGCGCTTCGGAGAGTTTCGTCACCGGCCAGCTCTACGTGGATTTGGACATGTATACCAACGCCCCGCCGCCGGTCTTTCGCTTTCCCGGCAGCCCTTGCCCCGAGATACCCGTGGTGAACGAAGGCTTGGTGGACTTCATCCGCTCCCTGGATCGGGTGAACCTCGCCGCGCTCTCGCAGAAAGCGGACCAGATCCTGACCCAACTGGACCGCGTGCTGAGCGAGGTGAAGCCCTCGGAACTGAACGAAGCCCTTCTGGAGACTTTGCAAACCATCCAGGAGCTTGCCCGCGATAAGGACCTCCACGACGCAATCCGCGCTTTCGGTCAAAGCGCCGATCACACCGCGCGGCTTCTCGAGCAGTTCCAGAAAGACATGCCGCCCATCACCGGCAATCTGACCAACACGCTTGCTGAGATGAACCGCGCCCTCCGCGGCTTCCAGGAAACTCTCGGCCAGGTCCGCGCCGTGACCGCCCCGAACGCCCCGATCATGCGCCAGATCCAGCAAACCTTGGCGGATTTTTCCGATTCCGCGGCTTCGCTCCGCGGCTTGCTCGAGGAACTCGAGCGCAATCCCAACGCTTGGCTCACCGGCAAGGAAATCCGGCAACCATGAAACGATTCCACTCCCTTGTTCCAATCGGTCTTGGCGCGCTCCTGCTCGGCGGCGCGGCAGGCTGTCTCTTGCTCAAGCCGCCGCCTCCCGCCGCCCGGTTCTATGTGCTCCGCCCTGTTCCGCCGGCGCAGCCTTTGAAGGTTGAGAACGCCCCCTGCCTCGCGGTGGCCTATGTGAAAGCGGCCGCCTACCTCCGCCGCTCGGGCATAGCGACGCGCGCCGCCGCGCATCGCCTCCGCTACGCCCAGACGCATCGCTGGGCCGAGCCGATTGAAAAAGGCGTGGGGCGCGTCCTGACCGAGGACCTGGCCATGCGGCTGGGCGCGAACCAGGTTGTCGGACCGGGCTATGCAGCCGCGCCGGCCGGCTGCGTCGAGCTGCACCTTTCGATCGACGCCTTCGAAACGGGTCCCGACAACGCCGTCCGATTCGCTGGGAGTTGGCGCTTGATCGACGCGCGCACGCGCCGCGTCCTCCGGGCGAGCGCTTTTGCGTTTACGGAACAAGCCGTCGCCCAGCCCGACGACTTTGAGCCCGTGGCGGCGGCTCTGTCCCGCGCCGTGGGCCTCCTTGCCGACCGGATCTGCCGGGATCCGGCGCTTGCCTCTCCATGACCCTCCCCGCGCCCGCTTCCCAAACCGCCGGCTCGCAACGCCCCCGGAAGGGCGGCGGGCGGCCTGGTTTGCGGCTCGCTTTTGCGGGCGCTTTTCTGCTCGGCCTCTGGTTCGCCTCGGGGGGGTGGGCGTGGATCCTGGGAG
>JAGHDA010000165.1 GCA_021160185.1 Verrucomicrobiota bacterium | reverse complement strand
GTTTTATTTTCGCCGTGTTTCGGGCTGTCTGGTCCCGTATCGGTCCTTTCGCCTTTGATCCTCCGCACTCTCCTTTTCTACCACGCGCCGACCTTTCTTCTCCCGCACCCAACCATGGCGTCACGATTTCTTTCCGTCTCTCGAAAAAATGGGTTTTTTCAACGGGCTGTTAATCCCGCATAGAATGCATAGAGATGCCGCTTGGTGAAAACCCAATGGGTCTGGCTCGCGTATGATCGCATCCGAGCCACGAGTGGATGGCTTGAGATTGGCGCTCGCCGGCGTATCCAGCGCCATTGGTCTACGGCGCGTATGCTTCCCTCAGTCCCACTCACTCCGCAAACCAGCGAAGTCATGGCGAGCCAGGCAAGCGCTTTCACGCTCAAACGGCCCCGGCCTTGGGCAAACGCTGTGAACGCTCGCGCGCCGAGATCCTTGATCCCCACGGCCGCCAGCCAGGCAAGCGGAAACGCAAAGTGGACTTGGTAAAACCCCCAGAACGGACGATGCAACCGGTGGGTCAGGACTTCGGTCACGAACCAGAGAGTCGGCAGACAAATGCTCGGAAAACGACCGTCCAGGGCTCGCAGCAAAACCGCCAACGCGGCCGGGAACAGACAGTAAAAACAGACCACAATCCCGTGAACGAAAAGGTCATGCCCGGATTCCCTGCGGTGGCTGCGCGCAGCGCCTGGTTGAAGTGGTTACCGATGATTTGACCGAACGTCATGCCCGGGCTGAACCACACCGCGCCCGCAACCACCAAGGCCGTCACTGCGGCCCACACGGCCAGCATCCGCATGATGGTCGTTGCTCGCGCTTCGGACTTTGAACGCCAGCCGGCTAAAACAATCTCGACAACCATGCCGGGCAGCAACAGGGCCACGGTCAGCTTGATCATCAACGCGGCGCCCATGAACGCCCCGGACAACGCCAGCCAGGTCCACCTCTCGCGCTCCACCCACTGGACCAGCAACCAAGCCGAAACCAACCCTACCGCAAACGCCGGTATCTCCAGCATAACGGAGACGCTGAGCATCAGGAAGAAAGGCATGCCCAGCAGAAAACCGCCGGCGATGAGGGCCGCCATCGTCCCTTCCCGTGTCCCAACCGACGCGAGCAGGGCCGCCAAGAGCACCGAAGCGAATCCCAGAGTCAACAGCCTCCCGGCAAAGGCGGAGGGGCCGAATGCCCGAAACAAAGCGCTAAGGAGCGCGGTGTGTAGCGGGGGTTGGTCATTCCAGACCGGCGCATATAGCTGATAGCCTTGGCTGCACAGCAACCCCTTCATCAGCTCATACCCTTCGTCACCTCCTATCTCGAAAGCCGTTCTCAACGGCAGGGTCGCAACCGCCACGACCGCGAAGGCCAAGGCAAACAGCAACGCGCAAGCGAGCGAACTCCGCGAGGATTTCACACCCTGGACAAGCGTTGTCACTCAACTCTCCTCACCAGGTGAATCTCCCCGCGCCAGCCCATTTCTTTGTCGACGCGCTATCGGCAAGAGAGGCACGACTCGAGCGAGCAAAAAGCGCTGCTGAACGCGAGCATGAACGCCATCAGGCCTTTCAAAACCAACTCCAACGCCCCACTGTCCAACGGAAGCCACTGTTGGAACGCGCCCAAACACGGGCAATCATAGCCCGCAAACCCAGTCGCCTTCCTCAGAATGCGGTAGGCCAGCATCGCCGCGCTCAGGAAATTGACGACCATCAGTTTCCTGACCCGTCGCTCGCCGAAGAGGCAGTACGCCGAGCCCACAAACTCGCAAGCCGCCACGAGCAGCAGCAACTCCCGGTTCGGAATAGAAAACACCGGATCGCGCAACTTCAGGATCGGCTGTCCCAACAGTGCGGAAATCAGTTTCGCGCAAGCCGTCGCCCATAGCGCCATGCCCGAAATCACGATGAAGCAGCGCTCCGCTCTTAGGAAACGGGTTCGGATCGGTTCCGGGAAGTAACTCACGCTGTCTGCTCTGCTTTCCACAGCAGAAACGGCGTGGTGTTTGACCGAACCCTCTGTCATCAGCGGCAAAAAGCCACCACGCGGGCGCCGCGTTTGTTCGCTGCCTCCCGGCGGAGGGGCGCGCCTCAGCCCGCGTGGGGGTCTTGGGGCATCGTGCTCGTCCCGGCTTGAGCAGAGGGCGCCGAGCCTCCCGCCAAACCCAATCCTGAGGCATTCGGCTATCCCCCGCAAAGCTACTCCCAAATCTACTGAGTGGCATCCATACAATTGGTCGTGGTTCTGGAGACTGCGTTGTCGCACCAGAGGTTGACAATAAATGGGTTCGGTTTCCCCAAGACACAGCTTGTAGGATGAAGATTGGCTGGATCATGGTCGCAGTTCCCGCTAACGCAGTTGTATCGCGTAAATGTCCACGTATATGGACTCGGGTTATTGTCGCAGTCCGTCGTCCCCGACGTGCCAAGGCATGATTTCCTGGGAACCTGGCCGGGACCCGTAACTTCGCAACATCCGTTGCTGCAATCGGCGATCTGGCTCGAAAAGCCGCACACTCAGTTGGGTTTCGGCTCCGGACAGCCGGCATGGACGAAGACTGCCGTCGCCACGACCAAACCCATAATGCCCAGTGTTTTGTTGTCGCTTGACATATGCAATGCTCCTTTCAGTTAGGATTGTGGGTTGTTTGGTTTCTGTTGTAATCTTCGCCTCACCATTTGGGCGAAGGCGAAATACAGGCCGACCAAGGTCAGCAGGGCGAGCGCGCCTTCCCAGAGCAACTTGGGCCGGGGCTCAAGCAGCTCCTCGTCATACTTTCCCGCCACGGCCTTGGCAAAGTCGGTCTCGTTGGTCTGTAACCATCTTGAACGAGTCCGGTAGGTCACCACATCGAGGCCAAAGGCCGGTTTGGCACGGTAGTCCCTCACCTCAAAAAGGCGGTCCAGCTTGGGACGACCGGTCTCCTTGCCCCGCAGGGGGCGCGCTGAGGTAAGTTCGCCGATGGCAAACCGGTTCGTGACCAGGGTGAACCTGTTCGTCAGGATGCGGCCCTCCGGGCTCGTCGGCGGAACCGTCATGGCGATCGTGAACCTCCATGGCGCCAAGAACCCGCCGACTTTCCTGGTCTCGGTCACCTGGTAGTGCACGTTGGTAAACCCCTGGTCAAAAGGAGCTGGATACTTATACCACTTGCCCGCGCCCCCGTAGAAGTAGCCTTCATTGAGGCGGTCGAATGCTTCGAGGAGATACGGGTCGGTCTCATGCCACTTCCAGCGAACCGTCCAACGAACCGGCAAGGCGTCATTCTTGGGATAGGGAGGGAGTGTCAGAAAACTTAGGGGAAAGCGGTTCGTCGGGTGGAGGTGGAGGTAACAGCTCGAGGCAAAGGCCAACCAAATCCGGTGAGAGTCGCCGATATCAAACGGCGGAAGCGCGCCGGGCCGCACTTCGGCGAGTTGGGCGATTCGGCCAGCCTGCAAACCAGCCTTTAACCGGGCCATACGGGCCTTCGAGCTGAGAGAATTGGTGTCTTCATCCGGAGAAGGGCTGAGGTCTTGAGGCTCCACTATCCTGGTGATATAAGTGTCCACCCCGTCCGAACCGACCTGTTTCCCGCCCGAAGCGCTCAGGTTGGGCGAATACACCGTGATCAACCACCGGCAGCCGTCCACCCGCACCTTGAACGACGTGGTCCGGTCCACCTGACCCGCATGTTCGGGAAACTGATTGCCGAAGAACCAGGTGAGCGTGCCCTCTGCTTCGAAACGGCGGTCAGCCAAATCAGGGTGCGGCCTGCCCGTTGCTTGGAGCGCCCCTGAACCAGCAGCGCTCCCGCCGGCAGCCGCAAGGAACACGCCAAACCCGATCGCCACCGCGCGCCACAGCGAGCCAACGACGATCGATCGGCCCTTGGCCTTCGTTCGGCTTGCGTGAGGAAGCAGAACTTGGTGGAATCCGCGCCAGCACCCCGCTGCCGCCGGCCGGCCAAAGGCCGCAGTTGGGCATGGCATTTGATCCGAATGCGTTGCTGGCCTTTCACACTGGCACGAACTTCTCTTTCTCTCTCTGTTTTATCAATCACTTTTTTTCTTGTTTCGAGAAGCGTGGATGGATGACACACCCTCTGTTCAACCTGTTCAACCAGGAGGTCTTGGGCCATTGTTGGGGGGAGCGTACGCGTGATTCAGACCGGGCCGGACCGCATCCTCGTGGCGAAGGTGATCAGCTCGGAGACCAGCCGGGTGTTCGGCCAGATGGCCCGCGGTGCCTACGGACACAACGTGTGGGCGCGGGACGGATACGGTAAGAGCGGCGCCGGTTACTTTGCCATCGGCTTCGGAGCCGTGCGCCACGCGGACCAGGCGGCCATGAAATGGATTTACAACCGCTTTTTCCGGCAAACCGACCAGGAACAAGGTGGACTTACGACACGGTGTCCCGTTACCCGCATCTGGCCGTCTCAGCGTTTCTCAACTGGCCCGTGGACATCCCAGAGCGTCATCCCTCGGAAGTCCGGCCGCATGCTTATCGGGATTCGCAGGCGGGTTTCTACTGCCGGCGCAATCGCTGGCGGGATGCCGACGAGACGGTGATCACCGTGCTGCTCAATCCTACTCGGGGTTACATGGAGTCTCGTCCTGACCGCGCCCTGCGGATCAATGCCGGCGGCAAACACTCGAGCTGGGGCACGGTCGCGCAAGGCCACGCGCGGTTTTGGGCTGCCTCGCCCAAGGGCGAAACCAGTTCGCTGGCGCTCGCCGACGGCGCCTGCATCGGGGTGGACTTCACCGACGGCAGCGGCGTGGATACTTTGCTGGTCATCGCGTGGACGACGGGTTGATGCTGGCGCCGCTGGCTCTCGTGCTGGCGCTGCCCGCCTGGCCCGGCCTGGCGGCTTACCTGTTGTGTGTCGGCCAGACAGGCTGGCTGTTGCGGCAGGTGGAAACATTTCACTGGTTGACCGCCTTGCTGTACCCGACGCCGTTGGTTTTCTACTTCGTTGTGTTTACGCGGTCGGTGTGGCGGGCAAAACGAGGCAGGCCCGTCGAGTGGAAAGGCAGGCAGATCCGTGCTGATTGAACTGTCCGTCACGGAGATCATCGTTCTGAACGTCGCGGCCTGGGCGGCGATCCACCTCGGGCTGGCCTGGGCGTTCACGCAACTTGCCCCGGAGCGATTCCATCCTGACGGTTTCCTGGCGCGCCCGCGAGGCTGGGAGCGGGCAGGCCGGTTTTACGAACGCGTTGTGGCCATCCGATCGTGGAAGCACAAGTTGCCCGATGGGGCCAGTTGGTTTGCCGGCGGCGTGAGCAAGGCGCGACTGCCGGGACAGTCCTCAGAAGCTCTGTATTGTTTTGCGCGGGAAACCTGGCGGGGCGAGCTGGTTCATTGGCTGGCGCTTCTGTTTTTGCCCGTGTTTTGCGTATGGAATCCAGGGTGGGCGATGGGCGTCAACGCCGCCTATGCGGTAGCGGCGAATCTGCCGTGCATCCTGGTGCAGCGTTACAATCGGGCGCGCATTCGACGGTTGTTTCGTGATGAAAGGCAGGATACGTGCCTATCAGTTCCTTGAAAACGATCGGCGCCTTGCCGTACGAGGTTGGATTCCATATTTCGGCTTTCATATATGCAAGCAATCACGAACTTCCGCATACGTGTGTTGCACGCCTGTGGCAACGCTGCGGCCGACTCCCCTTGTGTTTGACGCTGCCCTGTAGGATCGGACGCTCGCAGAAGAGCCGCTCGCCGCGGAGGTCGCACAGGGTCATCTACAGGCGTGATTTGAGCAGGTGCTCGGCTGGGATGCTGGCTCGGCCCCTTTCCTCGGAAGGCTGGCCGAGCAGGGCTGAGAGTTTCTGAAGCATTACATTCGGTTGGCGCCTGACGGCCCGCAGGGGATCATTGGCCCTAGCACATTTATTGACGTTCAGAAGGGCGATGGATTTCGGCTGGGGATGGTTTAACCGTGTTTCACACAGCTCTCTGTATGATGTTCAAAGTTCAATAGGACTTTTATATCCTTTTGAAGCCGGATCAATCAGCCCGAAGCGCCGGTTGAAGGGGCGGTCGATGCCTTCAACTCGCCAAGGATGGCGTCTCGGATCTGCCGAGAGAGGGTTTTGTCCCCCAACACGCCCACGCGAATGCGCAGCTCGGTGGCGCGCTCCCCCAGCCGCTTGAGCCGGGTGTGAATCTTCTTGCCCGCGGCGCTTTTGGCGTCCAGCTTGGCCTCAAGGGCGTCCCTGGCGGATTCCTCGATCACAAGCTCCAGGCGGCGGACCGCCTTCTGCGTCGCTTCCCACACGGCGTCCAACGGATAGCCTTCAGCGCTCTTCAACTCGCCCTTGTAATAAGCGTAGCCTCCGGCGCCGGCGGCCGCGCCCACCGCCAGACCCACGCAGCCCGCGGTTCCCGCTAGAACGACCATCCCCAAGAAAAAAGGCAACATCCTGCGCATAGGACGGCTCCGAATATGCCCCTTTGCATTCCGTTCTGCCAACCTCAGGCCCAACTCAAAAACCTTGCCCCGAC
>JAGHDA010000268.1 GCA_021160185.1 Verrucomicrobiota bacterium | reverse complement strand
TCCTTGCTCAGATCCAGCTCGCGGGCAAGGCGTTGAACAAACCCGCCGCGGCGGAGGGCAAGCGGCGGGGGTCCTGGAGGAGGCTTGGCGGTTGCGGAAACCGGAGCTTGACAGAGATAAGCGCCCAGGGAAAAACCAGCTACTCCCCCCGCCACGAAGATCAGCAACGCCGCTCCAATGACTTTCCAGCGCATCACCAGGATCCATTCCAGTCGTCAATGGCGGCGTACATCGTCGACTCGAACTGTTCAGCAAGGGAGGTCCCAGAGCTTGACTGAGCCGGGGAGCGGGTCGCAAGGGAGAAGAAAGCCAGGAGCAGGCTCAGCGCCAGAGAGGAGACGGCCGTCCGCCACCACAACACAGCCCAGGCGGTTCCTGCTTCATTCCGGCCCGCCTCCTGGATCCGGGCCATCACACGGCGCTCGAAACGATAGGGAACCCGCTCATCCGCCGGGATGCGGCGGGCGGCTTCAATGAGCTTTTTTTCAATCTCGCGGGCATTCATAGCGCCTATTTGTTGGAGACGAATTCAGGATATCTCGGGTTACAGGTACTTGTCACAAGAAATCCGCTTCAAGAGCCGTCGCATAGCCGCCCTTGCCCGGAACGCTCGGACCTTGACCAGCGAAGGGCTCCATCCGGTCAACTCTGAAATCTCCTTCACGCTTCGCCGTTCGATGTCCAGCAACGTCACGACCATCCTGGCTTGGGGAGGAAGCATGTTCAACAGCTTCTGGACCAGGGCCTTAGCCGCTTCTTCGTCCTCTCGCGCCGAGCCGGGATCGGCCGTCGCCCGATTGAGCCAATCTTCCTCTCTCTCGCTCAATTCCGCAAAACAGTATTCCCGGTTTCGCTGATGGGCCCTGAGGTAATCGTAGCAGGTGCGGACGGCGATTCGGGAGAGCCAGTGTTCGAAAGGCGCTTCGCCGTGGTAGGTATGCAGCTTGCGATAAGCCTTCAGGAAAACCTCCTGAACAATGTCTTCGACCTCGCTTTCGCGCCGGGCATAGCGCCGGGCGATGCCAAAAATTCGGGCTTGATGCTTGCGCACCAATGGCTCGAAGGCGGCCGTGTCGCCCGCCCGCACCGCCTTGATCAATTCGGCTTCCTCACGATCCACAGAGGCTGACTCTCTTCTCATCCAGGAGGATCTACAGAAAGGGGAGAAAGCCATCGCTGTGCGGACAGCTTTCCCCCCTTTCGCCGTAACCCAAACCCCGGGAGCCGTTGCTAACTCCGGCCGTCGGCTGCGCAGGTCCGGCGCCCCGGCCCTTCCGGTTCGCCTTTCCCCCTGCAACACACGGAACAACGACCGTCGCTTTCCTTAGACGCGTTTCCGAGAAGAAATGTTTCACTTTTTCATTCTCATTTTTGCCGCCGTCCCGGATTGCGGCCCGCGGCTCGTCGCGTCCGCTCCGATCGCCAGACAAAGGTCAAACGAAGGAAACGCCGGGGACGGCGTCCTTCCAAGGAGGGAAAAAAGGAGCAAGCCCTGCCTGCAGACCCCAGGCTGACGCAGCTCCGAACGCAACGAGCGACAAAGCTTTCATCGCTCCTTTGAGTACCACTCTCCTCAGCGCTCGGCAACCGCGGGACGCCCCCGCGGCGTCAAGACGGGAAGGGCCTGTTTTTCCCGGTCCGCCGAGGGCCCGACGCGGAAAAAGCGTTGACGGGGCGGAACCATGACGTATCTTTGTATCCTGATACGTCGATCGATTGCGACACATTGAAAACGAGCAGGCCTAAACAAGCCCATGAGCAAGAAGTTCATCTTTTCTTCCGAGTCCGTCGCCGAAGGCCATCCTGACAAGGTGTGCGACACCCTCAGCGACGCGGTTCTGGACGCGTGCCTTGAGCAGGACACCGCCAGCCGCGTGGCGTGCGAGTGCTACGTGAAGAGCAATTTGGTCATCGTCGGCGGCGAAATCACCACGCGCGCCGAATTCGACGCCGCCCGCCTGGTCCGCCAAACCATCCGCGAGATTGGTTACACGCATCCGGACGATGTCTTCCACGCCGACCGCGTGTTTGTGATGAACGTGACCACCCGACAGTCTCCGGACATCGCTCAGGGCGTGGACGCGCGGGAGGCGGAGGGCAAAGCGGGAGCCGAACAAGGCGCGGGCGACCAGGGGCTGATGTTCGGCTACGCCTGCAACGAAACCCCCGAGCTGATGCCGGCGCCGATCATGTTCGCTCATCGGCTGGGGCGGGAGCTGACACGGATCCGCAAGAGCGGCCGGGTGGGCTGGCTCCGGCCGGACGCAAAAAGCCAGGTCTCGGTGCTTTACGAAGACAACCGCCCGGTGCGGATCACCTCGGTCGTGGTGAGCACGCAGCACACCGCGGAAGTAAAGCACGATGAGATTCAGGCCTTTATCATCGAGGAGGTCATCAAGAAAGTCCTGCCGGCGGACATGCTGGACAAGGACACGCGTTACCTGATCAACCCCACAGGCCGTTTCGTAGCCGGCGGGCCGGACGCGGACACCGGGCTGACGGGGCGAAAGATCATCGTGGACACCTACGGCGGAATGGGGCGGCATGGGGGCGGCGCATTCTCCGGCAAGGATCCAAGCAAGGTGGACCGGTCGGCCGCTTACATGGCGCGCTATGTGGCCAAGAACGTCGTGGCGGCCGGATTGGCCGAGCGCTGCGAAGTCCAGTTCGCCTACGCCATCGGCTATCCCCTGCCACTCTCCGTCAGCGTGGAGACGTTTGGAACCGGCCAGGTCTCTGACGAGCGGCTTACCGAGGCCATCCAGGAAATCTTCAGCTTCAAACCGGCGGACATCATCCGCCAGTTGGATCTCCTCCGACCGATCTACAAGAAAACCACCAATTACGGCCATTTTGGCAAGAGCGACCCGGAGATCACTTGGGAACGCACTGACAAAACTGAGGCGTTGAAAGCTGCGGTCTCCTAAACGGGACGGAACACGAAGTTAGATTTCCTGAGACAAAGAACATTATGAACACCAAAACACAAACCGCTTTTACTGATTACAAAGTCCGCGACATCTCTCTAGCCGAAGCGGGCCGCCGCGCCATCCAGATCGCCGAGCATGAAATGCCCGGACTGATGGCTGTGCGCAAGAAATACGGCCCGAAAAAGCCGCTCCAGGGAGCGCGCATCACCGGGTCCCTTCACATGACGGTGGAAACGGCGGTCCTGATCGAAACCCTTGTCGAGCTGGGCGCTTCGGTGCGATGGGCAAGCTGCAACATCTTCTCCACCCAGGACCACGCCGCCGCCGCGACGGCCGCCGTCGGAGTTTCGGTTTTCGCCTGGAAAGGCGAAACGCTTGAGGAGTATTGGCGGTGCACCTATCAGGCGCTCAGCCACCCCAACGCGAGCGGCCCGAACCTGGTCGTGGACGATGGAGGGGACGCCACGCTGCTGATCCATAAAGGCTACGAACTGGAAGAAGGCGACGATTGGGTGGAGCGGCCCAGCGAGTCGAAGGACGAGGAAGTCATAAAAAATCTCCTCAAAGAGATTCACCGAACTAATCCCTATCGGTGGCACGAAATGGTCAAGGAATGGAAAGGAGTCTCCGAAGAAACTACAACCGGCGTCCACCGACTCTACAAGATGCAAGAGGAGGGCAAGCTCCTGGTTCCGGCCATCAACGTGAACGATTCGGTCACCAAGTCCAAATTCGACAATCTCTACGGCTGCCGCGAATCGCTGGCCGACGGATTGAAGCGGGCGATGGACGTGATGATCGCCGGCAAGACAGCCGTGGTTTGCGGCTACGGGGACGTGGGCAAGGGATGCGCCCAATCCCTGCGCGGCTTCGGCGCGCGTGTCATTGTGACCGAAATCGATCCGATCAACGCCCTTCAGGCGGCGATGGAAGGATTCCAGGTAAGCACCGTGGAGGAAACCCTCGGCTACGCCGACATCTACGTCACCGCCACCGGCAACTGCGACGTGATCACGCTGGAACACATGCTCCGGATGAAAGACCAGGCCATCGTGTGCAACATCGGCCACTTCGACAACGAAATCCAGGTGGACCGGCTCAATGAACACCCGGGGGTGCGGCGGGTTCAGATCAAGCCCCAGGTGCACCGGTACGATTTGCCCGGCGGTCAAAGCATCTACCTTCTGGCCGAAGGCCGTCTGGTCAACCTGGGCTGCGCCACCGGCCACCCCAGTTTCGTCATGTCCAACAGCTTTACCAATCAGGTCCTGGCCCAGATCGACTTGTGGGAAAACCGAACCCGGTACAAGCCCGGCGTCTATCGCTTGCCCAAGAAACTGGACGAGGAAGTAGCCCGGCTGCATCTGGAGAGACTCGGCGTCAAGCTGACCAAACTGACCCCCAAGCAGGCCGCCTATATCGGCGTGCCGGTGGAAGGCCCTTACAAACCGGAACATTACCGGTATTAGACGCCGCCGCTTCTCGGCAAGAGGTTGCGAAACTCTATTCAAGCGACAGCGGCCCGGAGCGCGAAAGGAAGCCCGGGCCGCTTAGCTTTCTGCGGGCGGCCCTGCGGAGATTGCCTGCTGTTCTGTTGAACAAAGCGGACGGGAGCGCGCTCTCCGCTTGAGGCGGTTCTGAATCAGAAGCCGCCACACCATCCACATCCCCTCTCCTACGATGCTCCCGGAGAGCTTGGAGCTTCCCTGAAACCGGTCTGTGAAAATGATGGGGATTTCCACAATCCGCATCCCCATTCGCCAGAGCCGATGAGTGGTCTCAATCTGGAAGCAATATCCGTTGGAGCGGATGTCTTCCAGATCGATTTGCTCCAACGCTTCGCGACGGAAACACTTGAACCCGCCGGTGGGATCGGTGAAGGGCATCCCCGTGATAAGGCGCACATACCGTGCGGCGGTCAGGCTCAGCATCAGCCGCTTCAAAGGCCAATTGATCACCCGAATCCCATTGGCGTACCGGGAGCCAAGGACCAGATCCGCTTCCTGCGCCGCGCCTAGAAAGCGCGGCACGTCCTTGGGATCGTGGGAGAAATCCCCGTCCATCTGCAGGATGAACTCGTAATCCCGATCCAACGCCCACTGAAACCCCGCGCAATACGCGCGGCCCAGCCCTTCTTTCTCCTTCCTGTGAAGCGCAAAGACCGCCGGATAACGCCCGGTCAACTCGTCGGCGATTCGCCCCGTCCCGTCGGGAGAATTGTCATCCACGATCAGAACGTTCACCGCCACGGGCAAGGCAAGCAGGCGCTCCACGAGGGGGCGGATGTTCTCCCGCTCGTTGTAGGTCGGTATGATGACCAACGCCTCGCTATTCATCTAAGCGGCTGCAACCTAGCAAGTTCCGCGCCGAAAGCCAAGAGCCCGCCGGGAGGCGGAGCCTTGCGAAAGTCGACGAACATTGCGCAATATGTATTCACTCCTCGCCGCTGGAAGCGGTTTCCAGGCAAAAACAAGCGGCTGGCCGGCGGCGCATTTCGCGCTTCGTTCCAAGGGCTTCCAGCCCAAGCCCGCCGCAAAAGGAGGGCACCTTGACACCCCGAAAGCCGAATCTATAGTGCGCCCGAAGAGGCGGGAGTCGGAGCGGGATAATCATGAACGGCCAGGACATATCTTCGAACAACGGAGCCGAAGCCCTCAAACAATTCCACAACGCCCCCAGAGGGCCTTGGGAACACGTGCCTGAAGAGCTCTGGAACGACTGGCGTTGGCAGTTGCGGCGCCGCATCCGCTCCGCTGATCAGTTGGAGCGTTTGCTCCCCCGCCTGGCTCCCGAGGAGAAGCAAGGGCTGGCGATTGCCGGACGCAAACTCGCGTTTGCGATCACGCCTTATTTCTTCAACCTGATCGACCCTGAGGATCCGAATTGTCCCATCCGGCGGCAGGTGATCCCAAGAATCGAAGAGGCGCGCCGCGCGCCGGAGGAATCTTTTGATCCCTGCGGCGAGGAGGCCTACACGCCGGTTCCCGGCATCGTGCATCGGTATCCGGACCGAGCGCTCTTCCTGGCGGCGGATCGATGCGCCGCCTATTGCCGCTACTGCACCCGCTCCCGATTGGTCAGCAACGCCTCGGGCTGCGGTTTCCGGCCTCGATACGAAGAGCAAATTGCCTACATCGCCCGCAACCGGCAGATCCGCGACGTGCTGCTCAGCGGAGGCGATCCCTTGCTCTTGAGCGACGAAAGGTTGGATTGGGTGCTCTCCCGCCTCCGGGCCATCCCCCACGTGGAGCTGCTCCGGATTGGAACGCGGATTCCGATTTTCCTCCCCCAGCGAATCACGCCCGAGCTGTGCGCCGTCCTGCGGCGCCATCATCCCCTGTTTGTGAGCATTCATTCCAACCATCCCCGCGAACTGACCCGGGAAGCCCGCCAGGCGCTCGAAAAGCTGGCCGACGCCGGCGTCTGCCTGGGCAATCAGTCCGTGCTCCTCCGCGGAGTCAACGACGACGCGCGGGTCATGAAAGCCCACGTGCAGAAACTGCTCATATGCCGCGTGCGCCCTTACTACATCTACCAGTGCGATCTCGTGACCGGATCGGCTCACTTCCGAACGAGCATCGACACAGGCCTGGAAATTATCCGGGCCATTCAAGGCCACACCACCGGCTACGCAGTGCCGCACTACGTGGTGGACACCCCGAACGGCGGGAAAATTCCGCTCCACCCCCAATGCGTCGTGCGCCGCAAAGGAAAACCTTGCTCCGGAACTCCGAGGGCAAACTCATCGAGTATCCGAAACCAAGCCGGGCTGAGCCGACCGGGCCTCCTGATCCCCTTCGGATGGCGCATACGGTTTCTTGAAATGCTCCGCAAATCTCCCTTTTCGGTCCTATGCCTAAGAAGAAAACCTCCGGCCCCGTTTCAAGCGACCCGGCGAGCCCGCATGACCCCCGGATAGAGGAGCTGATCCGACGGCTCCGCCGCCTCTATCCGAACGCAAAAACGGCTCTTCGCCACTCCAATCCTCTGGAACTGCTTATCGCCACCATCCTCTCGGCCCAATGCACGGACGAGATGGTCAACAAAGTCACCGCGGAACTGTTCAAGAAGCGGCGGACGGCGGCCGACTACGCCGAGGCCCCCATCGAGGAGCTGGAGAAGGACATCCACAGCTTGGGCTTCTTCCGCAACAAGGCCAGGGCCATCAAGGCCTGTTGCAAGACCCTGGTGGAAAAACACGGCGGCCAGGTCCCGGACTCGATGGAAGAGCTGGTCAAACTGGACGGCGTGGGCCGCAAGACGGCCAACGTGGTGTTGGGCAACGCCTTCGGCCGAAACGAAGGCGTGGTGGTGGACACCCATGTGGCCCGCCTGGGCAGACGTCTGGGGCTGACCGAACAGACAAACCCGGAAAAGATCGAACAGGATTTGGCCGCCAAGATTCCGCGCGACTTGTGGACCGAGTTCAGCCACTGGCTCATCTGGCACGGCCGTCGCCGCTGCTCGGCGCGCCGACCTCAATGTGAAGCGTGTGAACTGCGCGATCTTTGCCCCTCAGCCGACACGGCGGTCAAAGAAGCGTCCGCCCCAAAACGGAAACGAAACGCGCGCCGCGCCAAAAAAAGCTGAGGCCCATGGACGAGTGGCTCCTTCTGGATCAAACCGGCGCGCCGGGAGATCCATTCGGCAACATGGCCCTGGACGAAGCCCTCCTGCTCCACGCCGCCCGCCGTGGCGCGCCAACGCTTCGCTTCTACGCATGGGATCGACCCGCCGCCTCCTTCGGCCTGCTCCAAGCCTACGCCGCCGCAGCCGCGCTCACGCCCCTGCGCCCCTTGGTCCGACGCCCCACCGGCGGCGGGCTGGTCCTCCACGAAAACGATTGGACCTACTCGCTGATCTTCCCGCCGAACCGCCCCTGGTCGCGGCTCCGGGCTGAAGCAAGCTACCGCCGACTCCACGAGTGGCTCCGGAAGGCCTTTTCGCTGGCGGGGGTGGAAACCCGCCTTGCCCAAGCTCCCCAGATTGAGGGGCCGGGACAATGCTTCGTGGGCGCGGAACGGCACGACCTCCTTTGCTCGGGCCGGAAGATCGCCGGGGCGGCCCAGCGACGCGCGCGCCACGGGCTGTTGATTCAGGGCTCGGTTCAACCGCCGCCCGGCCTGGACCGCGCCTCCTGGCAGCGCGCCCTCCGCCGAGCCGCCGAGGTGAAATGGGGCGTCCGGTGGGTTTTCCGCGACCTCGACGAGGCGGAGCTGGAAACGGCGCGCCGGCTTCGGGAGGAAAAATATGCCGCCCCGTCCTTCCTCAAGAAACGCTGACCCTCTCAACGACTCGCCCCGGCGGCGCCTTGTTCACGCCGTCGAATCACGATCTCCCGCGCCCCCTCGGGAATTCCAAAAAGCTTCCGCGGCCGCCTGCGCCTCGCCCCTGCGCGGAAACCGCAGTTGCCAATCCAGCGCAAGCCGCTATTATCGGGCCCCGATGAAACGCTTGCTCGGCATTTGGCTCGGCGCGTTGGTCCTGATCGGCGTCCAAGGACTCGCCGCAGGACCGGACGACATGTACTTGGACATTTACAACCTCATCATCCAAGGCGACACGCTCAAAGCCAACGACGAAGGTCTGGCGGCTCAAGAGAAATACCGACAGGCGTTCGAGATGCTCAAGCAACTCCAAGCCCAGTACCCCTACTGGAACCCCTCCGTGGTCCAGTACCGCCTCAAGTACCTCAAGGAACGCCTCGGCCCGACCGCCCAACTTCCGCCGCCTCCGGAGAAAACCGCCCCGGCGCGGCCGTCTCAACCCGCGCAGCCTCAACCGCTCCCGACCCCGCCCAGCTCGCCTCCGGCGTCGCCTCAGCCCGCCCAGCCCGCGCCGGGCG
>JAGHDA010000070.1 GCA_021160185.1 Verrucomicrobiota bacterium | reverse complement strand
CGGCGGTCTTGGGCAAATCCGCCGCCATCGCCGCCTCGGCCAGGAGCCGGTGGGCCGCCGCGTTGAAGGGGTCTTGGTTGAGAACCTCTTCGAGCAGCCGAACGGCCTCGGTCGGGTTTTTGCGCCAGACAGCCTGGGCTTGGACGTATTTGGGATGGGCGCTGCTGAGAAGGCGCTTAAACAGGCCGCTTTTCTTGCCGCGCTTGCATTGGGTGGCGCGCAGCGCTTCCCGCGCCTCATAAAAGGCGGGCTCTTGGGCCAGCACGCCGGTGAGGATCGTTATAGCGTAATCCAAATTGTTCCGCTCGAAGGCGGCTTTGCCTTTCGCGTACAGCTCGCGGAGATTTCGTGGTATTTCCGCCAGGTTTTTCTCCGGCATGAGCGTCAATCTACCGCCCCGCGCGCCGGATGTCACCTCGAAGAGGGCTTTCCCCGCGCCTGATTTGTCTGGTTTTGGACAGGGGGCGAGGCAGCGTTTGCCAGCCCGAGGGTTGTTTCTTGAGAGGGGGGCGGCTCCCGGCAGTTTCTTTATGGTTCCTGGAGGCGGAGGCGGAAGAAGCGCGCTCCTTGGGGCTGGATCAGAACGGGGCTTTCCGCTTCGTCCCGCGGCGTCCAGGGCCCCAAAGGCGAGGGGGCTTCTTCGAGGATCGCTTCGGGCGCGGTCCAGTAGAGGGCCACGGCGTCGGGAGCGCGGATCCAGCCGAGCCGCGGGGCGGGGCGGGCGCTCAGGCGCAGATCGAAGCTCATGTCCGAGGAGGTCTTGTTGGCCTGGTGCACTTCCGCGGCCAGTGTGTTTTCGCCGGGGCGAAGGAGGCCGGCGGGGAGATTGACAAGATGGAAGGCGGATTCGGAGGAAGTGGCATGGCCGGTGTAAGTGTCGTGGGCGACGGGGCCTTCCGGCAGGTTGTAGCGGAAGACTTCCTGCCCGTTGAGGTAGACGATGGCTCCGTCGTCGCACAACACGGCCAGCTCCGCTCCGGCCCAGGCCGAGGACTCGGGCATTTCGAAGGTTCGCCGGAAATAGACGGTCGGATAACGGTTTCCGGAAGGGCCGCCGTCGACTGCCGTGACTTCGTCGCCGTCGCCGAAGCCGAGCTGCGCGCGGCCTTCTTGCCATTCCGAATCGTCGTATTCCGGCGCCGTCCAATCCGCTCCGGGGCGGCGGTTGCCGTCCAGGTAGCGCCAGAGGCTTCCTGCGGGAACGATCTCCCGGGCTGCGGCGTTCGGGGGCAAGAGGAGCAGGTCGGTCTGCCCGGTCAAGACGCCGCCTTCGGCGTCCGTCAGCCGAAGCCACGCCGCGCGGCTTGAGGCTTCGGCGGGGATCGGGACGCGCGCCCACGGCGCGCCCGGGGGGATTTCCTGTTCCCCCGCGAGCGTGTTTCCGCCGGCCAGCCGCCATTCGTAATGGATGCGCACGGGATGGCCTGCGGGTTTGCTGAGGGCCAGGCGGACGCCGCGCCTGAAGGCTGTTGCCGAGACCTGGCGCGCCGCTTCGCCGAGGCCCGCGCCCGGGGGCGCGTCCGGCGCGCGGAACCAGCGGGCCAGCAGGGCCGGGGCGGCTTCGGGATCCCAGACCGTGTTGTCCGGATGCAGGGGGTTGGGAGCCGTGAGGCGGTTGCCGCGAATGTCCATCTGATTCGTTCGATAGGTCCAGTCGTCCCAGTTCATTCCCCACACGTCCCGCAGGTTGAAGATCGAGACGCTGTTGGTGACGCGGAGAAATCCGTTATAGCTCCAATCGTAGTTGTCGCCGAAGCGCAGGCCGACCGCGCAGCCTGCCACAAAGCAGTCCTCGGCGTACACGTCGGGCGATCCGGCCGAGCTGCTCCAGCCGGCCTCGACGCCCTGGCCGCAGTTAAGGACGACGGTGCGGCGCGTGATCGTTTTCCGCCCGCCGCCCGACCAGGCCAGGCCTTCGTGGTAGCAGGCTTCGATCCAGCAATCTTCCACGGTCGCCTCGCCGCTTCCGCCCGAGCCGGCGTCCACGGCGTCGTCTTTGGCCCAGCCGATCAGGGAGCGGCGGATCGTGTGGCGGCCTTCGGTGAAGTAGATCGCGTCATTGTCCTCGTCGGCGAACTCTGGAGAATCGACGGGAAACTCGATCAGGGCGCTGTCTGTGACAGTCACCGAGCCGCCGTTGAACTGGCCGCCGGCGATGGCGCGTTGGACGAGGACGCGGTCCAGGGTGAGGAAGGCGTTTTCGCCGTGGAAGGCTTGTCCCGGGTTGTCCAGGAGGGCGCAATCTTGAAGCGTGGCCTGCGCGCCGCGGCCCAGGTAGAGGACCGGCTGTTCGCGGCGATGGCTGTGGCCCATGTCGCTGTGGCGGTCGAACCACGAGGGATCCCCGCCGCCGCCGGTCAGGATGGCGCAACGAAGCGCGAGATGGGCGGTCGAGGCGTTCGCCACGATGCCGCCCCAGGGGCGCGCTGGGTCGGCGGGGACAAACGCCACCGGCTCCCGAGGCTCCCCTTCCGCGGTCAGCTCTCCCGCGACCTCCAGGGTCGCCTCCGGGGCCAGCGCCACCACGGCGCCGGGGCCGATGCGGAGCGCTGCGCCGGCGGGCACCGTTAGGTCCGACTCCACGCGGATCCGCGATCCGGCCGGCCACACGGTCTCCGCGCCTTCGATCCGGCCCGGCGTCCACTGGGCGACCTCTTCCACCGCGGTTTCGAGACGGATCTCCGTTTCTCCAAGCCGCGCGGAAAGAACCTGCGTTCCCGCTTCCTGCGGGGGCAGGAGCGCCCCGCCGACTCCGCGCCGGAGGATCAGGGGACGGATCCCTTCGAACCGGAGG
>JAGHDA010000483.1 GCA_021160185.1 Verrucomicrobiota bacterium | reverse complement strand
GTCCGCCCATTGACCGCAGCCGACCGGGAAGCTTTCCGACGATCCCTTCGCCCCCGATGGAGGCGCGGCCGCCGGAACAGGCGCCCGATCGAGGCGAAGGGCTTCTCAAGTTCGTTCTCGAAAAGGGACGCGAGGTTCCTGACAATGACCGCCGAGATGGGGTTGCGGTTTGTGATTCTGGGAAGCGGCTCGCGAGGGAACGCGGCGTATCTGGAGGCGGGGTCAACCCGCCTGTTGATCGACGCCGGGCTCAGCGCCCGGCAGATCCGCGAGCGGGTCGAAGCTGCGGGGGGCTCGATCGAAGGACTCTCGGGCGTCCTGATTACCCATGAACACACGGACCACATCAACGGGCTTCGGGTTTTCTGCAAGCGGCAGGCGATCCCGGTTTTCTGCAACCGCTATACTTTCGAAAGCATGCCGGAGGAATTGGCGGAGCGGCTCGACGTCCGGCTTTTCGAGAACGGCCGTCCCTTCCAATTGGGCGCGGTGGAAGTGGAGAGCTTTGCGGTGCTTCACGACGCCGCGGATCCGGTGGCGTTTCTCCTGCGGACCGAGGAAGCGACTCTGGCGATCGCCACCGACTTGGGCCACGCCACCACGCTTGTCCGGCAGCGGCTTCGTGCGGCGCATGTTCTGGTCCTTGAAAGCAACCACGATGTCCGCATGCTTCAGGATCATCCCCGCCGGCCTTGGTCGCTCAAGCAACGGATCTTGAGCCGCCACGGCCATCTTTCCAATGAGGCGGCGGGCGAAGTAATCCGCGAGGTGGTTTCGGAGCGGCTGCGCAAGCTGTACCTGGGGCATCTGAGCAAGGAATGCAACCGACCCGAGCTGGCGCTGGAAAGCGCCCTCGACGCCCTGGAGGAAGCCGGGGCGCGGCATGTCGAGGTGGAGGTGGCCTGCCAGGAGCGTCCCGCCTCCCCGTTTGTCGCCTGAGCAGGGGCAGGCTTTTTGCCGAGGAAGGGCTCCAAGGACGCCTCGGCGAGAATTTTCTTGTTTCCGGAAGGTTCTCGGAGCAATAAGAACGGCATGAGACAGGAAATCTGCACACGACGGTTTGGCCGTGTTTTGGCATGGAGCCTTGCGGCGGCTTGCGGCGCGACGATTCTGGCATCGGACCCGGCCGCGCCCTATCTGGGGCGATGGGCGCTGACAATTCCCGGCGGCGGCGCAGGCTGGCTCCAGATCACCAAGGAGAAAGGCTACTACGACGGCTCGATCCTCTGGGGCGGCGGCAGCGTTGTGCCCGTTTCCAGCGTGTTTTTCTACGACGGCACGCTGTGCGTGACCCGGGTTCGCGAGGTGAAGCGCAAGAACGCCGCGGGCAAGGTCGTCCGCACGCAGCAGTTCACCGACTTGATCACCGCAGAGGCGGAAGGGGACAACCTTTACCTGACCCTACTGAATCCGCGCAACGACGGCCGCGGGGTAACCCGGGCCGAGTTCACCGGCAAGCGGATCCCGCCGCTTCCGCCCAAGCCGGATCTGAGCAAGGTGCGGTTCGGTCCGCCCATTGTGTTGTTCAACGGCAAGGACCTGACCGGCTGGCGGCTGGTCAATCCGCACGCGCGCAACGGATGGACGGCCGAGAACGGCATCCTGCGCAACAAGGCAATCCTGAAACACGTCCACTACGGCAATCTGCGAACCGAGCGGGAGTTCAAGGACTTCAACCTGAAGCTGGAAGTCCGCGTCCCGCCCGACGGCAACAGCGGCATCTACCTGCGGGGCATCTACGAGGTGCAGGTGGCCGATTGGTACGGCAAACCGGCCGATTCCCACGGCATGGGCGGCATCTACAGCCGCATCACGCCCACCAGCAATCCCTGCAAGCCGGCCGGGCAATGGCAAAGCTTCGACATCACGCTGGTCAAACGCCACGTCACGGTAATTCTCAACGGCGTCAAGATCATCGACAACCAACCGCTTCTGGGCTGCACGGGCGGCGCCCTGTGGTCTGATGAGTTCCGTCCCGGCCCTATCTACCTGCAGGGAGATCACACCAGCGTGGACTACCGAAACATTGTCCTCCGGGAAGTGATCGAAGAATAACTCCCGAAGAATTCGGATTCATTTTTGCGCAGCGCCTCTTCGGAGGCGCTTTTTTGTCGGCCGGCTTTCGCAAGAGGCTTCTCCCGCTTGGAACGGCTTCGCTCCCCGAGCGGAAAGGACCGGACCTGCTGCGGGAGCGGTTTTCCCGGAAGCTTCGCTTTGCATAGGCCCCGCCGGGTTGGTTAGGTTGGGGCGCGCGAGGCAAGCGGGCGAACGCGCCGGTTCCGGGCGTTCGCCGAAGAGGAAAGAACCGATGGAAGGCGGAGAATTGGTGGAGCAAGCGACGCTCTCGCAGGCAATTCGCCTGGCGGGCGACCCGCATCCGCTGACGGAAGCGGTGGGCGCGCCGGCCTGGAGCGGGAGGGTCGATCTGCCTTCCTCGAGAATCCCGGCGGTGCGGGACATGGCTTCGCTGCGCCGGTTTCTGGAGTGGTACCGGACGGAGTTGCTGGCGCCGGTCGAGCTGAAGTCCATCTTGCGCGCGGCGGAGCATTGCCGGGCCTACGAGCCGCGGGAATTGATCGCCCTGGATCAGGAGCTGGGCGCGCGAGGCGCGCTGCGGGACTTCGCCGAGGCCAGCAGGGCGGTGGGGCGCTCCCAATTGCGCCGGCTTCTGCCGATGAGGGACCAGAAGTTGGTTCGTCGCTACTGGGAAGCGGTGGAGGCAGGCAGGGCCCACGGTTGGCACATGCTCGTGTTCGGCCTGGTCCTGGGCCTGTTTTACATACCGCACTGTCAAGGGCTTCTGGTCTATGCCCGGCAAACTACTTTCGGCTTTGTCCGAAGCGCCCTGCGCCGCGGCGCAATCGGTTGGGAAGAAGCCGACGCGGCCGCGGCGGAGCTGGAAGCCGAGTTCCCTAAGCTGCTCCGCGGCGCGATCAAAAGCAGGTTCCGGCCAAAACTCCTCGGGGGCTGAGCGCCGCCAAAGCCCCAGAGGAACGAACCGCTGAAAGGCGCGGCATCATGGGTCAAGGCGGACACCTCAGCGCGACGGATTGGGGAGTAATCGTCGCCTACCTGGTCGGGATTGTCTGGCTCGGGAGCCGCCTCGGGCGAGGGCAACGGGGCGCGCGGGATTACTTCCTGGGCGGCCGGCGGATTCCCTGGTGGGGCGTAGGCTTGGCCATCGTCGCCACCGAAACCAGCGCCCTGACGTTCATCGGCGTGCCGGCGATGGCCTTCGGCGGCGACCTTGCCTTCATTCAAATCATCTTCGGCTATGTCATCGCACGGATCGCTCTGGCCCTCTTCATGGTCCCCGCTTATTTCCGCGGCGAAATCTATTCGCCTTACCAGTTGTTGCGCGAGGCCTTCGGCTTGGCGGGCTGTCGGGCGGCGGCGGCGCTTTTCCTGATCGCGGGAACGCTTGCCGCCGGGGTGCGGGTATACGTCACTGCCATCCCGGTGCAGCTCGTCCTGGGCCTGGGAGAAGGCGGCGTGGTGTGGGCCATTTTTCTCTTCATCGGTCTTTCGTTGATCTACACGGCGATCGGCGGCGTGAAGGCGGTGGTCTGGACCGACGTGGCGCAGTTCGCCTTGTTCGTGCTGGGCGGGCTGTTCACCCTCTGCTACATCCCAGCCCTGCTCGACGGCGGGTGGGGCGAGGCGTGGTCCAGGGCCGCCGCCGCGGGCAAGCTGCATTGGCTTAACGCCCGTTTCAGCCTGAGCGCGCCGTTCAACATCTGGATGGGCCTGCTGGGCGGGACGTTCCAGGTGATGGCCTCCCACGGCGCAGACCAGCTCATCGTCCAGCGGGTGTTGAGCTGCCGGAACGCGCGGGCCGGCCGGCGGGCGTTGATTCTGAGCGCTGTGCTGATCCTGCCGCTGTTCCTGCTGTTTCTGCTCACGGGCGTGATGCTGTGGGCCTACTACCAAGCCCATCCCGGCTTCCCGATCCCGCTTCCGGAAGCGCGGCCCGGCGTGGGAAAGAACGACTATGTGTTTCCGATCTTCATCCTGACCGCGATGCCGGCAGGGCTGCGGGGACTGCTCATCGTCGGGATCCTGGCGGCGGCGATGTCCTCGGTCAGCGGGGCTCTTTCGGCGTTGGCCTCGGTGTGGACGATGGATCTCCTTTCGCGTCCGGACGCAGAGGGCGCGGGGCGAAGAACCGTGGTTCGGGGGCGATGGGCCACGCTCGGCGGGGCGGCGCTGCTGGCGCTGGTGGCGCTGTGGACCCGCCGGGCCGAATCGGTCCTTAACGCGGCCTTTGCCCTGAACGGCCTCACAAGCGGGGCGTTGCTGGGCGGCCTGCTGTTGGCGCTGTGGCGGCTGCGGCTCGGCCGGCAAGCTGCCAGGCCCTCGCCGCCTGGCGGCCGTCTCTCCGCCTGGTTCCGCGCCTGGGCGCCAAAAGGCTCCGCTCCGGCGGTGACGGGCATGGCGCTTTCATTCGGCGGAATGGTCCTCCTCCGCGCGCTCTGGCAGGATCGGGTTTTCTGGCCGTGGTACACGCTTTTCGGGACGGGGCTGACGCTGGCGGGAGCCCTGGCCGCCACGGGATGGACGCGGGCCAGGGAAAAAGCGAGCGAGCGCCCCGCTTCTTGAGCGCTCCGGCGCTTGTCCCGGGCGGCGGGAAGGGATAGAAAGGAGGCGCTATGAGAAAAAAGGCGTCAATTCTCCTCCAGGTTTTATTCGGGGCGAGCCTGATCGCGTGCGGCGTTCTGCGCGCCGCGCCGATCGAGGGCGCCCTGGACGCGCGGTTGATGCGCGAGCCGGACGTCTCGGCCGAGCATATCGCCTTCGTATACGCGGGGGACATTTGGGTCGCGCCCAGGGAAGGCGGCACGGCCGTGCGCCTGAGCTCTCCGCGAGGGGAAGAAAGCTTTCCGCGCTTCTCGCCCGACGGCAAATGGATCGCCTTCACGGGCAACTACGACGGCAACCAAGACATCTACATCATCCCGGCCGCGGGAGGCGAGCCCAAGCGCCTCACCTACCACGGCGCGGCGGACCGGGTGATCGATTGGTATCCGGACGGCAAATCGATCCTCTTCGCCTCCGGGCGGGAAAGCGAGCGCAACCGATTCAACAAGCTCTTCCGCGTCTCGATAAAGGGCGGGCTTCCGGAGCGGCTCCCGGTCCCTTACGGCGAGTTCGGCGAGATCTCTCCCGACGGCCGGTATCTGGTCTATACCCCGATCAGCCGCGATTTCCGGACCTGGAAGCGCTACCGCGGCGGCATGGCGCCGGACATCTGGCTCTTCGACCTCAAGCAGATCAAGGCGCGTCGGCTTGCGCCCAGCCCGGCCAACGACGCCCAGCCCATGTGGCATGAAGGCAAGGTCTACTTCCTCTCCGATCGGGGGCCGCACAAACGCGCCAACATCTGGGTCTGCGACGTCAAGGACGGCGAGCCCCGACAGGTCACTCATTTCCGCGACTACGACATCCACTTCCCCTCGATCGGCCCCGAGGACATCGTCTTTGAAAACGGCGGCAAACTCTACTTGCTGAGCCTCAAGGACGAGAAGCTTCGCCGGGTGGACATCCGGGTGGTCAGCGACCGCGCCACCCTCAAGCCCCGCGTCAAGAACGTCTCGGCCTGGATCCGGAATTACGAGATCTCGCCCACCGGCAAACGCGCCGCCTTCGAGGCCCGCGGCGAGATCTTCAGCGTGCCGGCCGAGCGCGGAGTGATACTCAACCTGACGCGGACTTCCGGCGCCGCCGAGCGTTACCCGGCTTGGTCGCCCGACGGCAAATGGATTGCCTGCTTCAGCGACCGCAACGGGGAATATGAACTAACGCTCCTGCCCGCCGACGGCAAGGGCGAGCCTAAAACCCTGACTCGCCTGGGCCCGGGCTTCCGCTACCGCCCCGTCTGGTCCCCCGACGGAAAAAAACTGGCCTTCATCGACCAGGCCATGCGCCTCCACGTGCACTACGTAGACGCGGACCGCACCGACGCAATCGACCAGATGATGTGGCTTTACCACGGGGATCTGCAGGCCTTCACGGTCAGTTGGTCCTCCGACAGCCGGTGGCTGGCTTACGCCGGCGATCTGGAAAACCGCCATCGGGCGATCATCCTGTACGACACGAACCTGCGGAAACGCCGCCAGGTCACCTCCGGCTATTACGACGACGCCGAGCCGACGTTCGACCCTGAGGGGAAGTTCCTGTTCTACCGATCGAACCGCGGCTTCAGCCCGGTTTACAGCGATCTGCAGAACACTTGGGTCTATGTGAACGGATGGAGGCTTGTCGCCGCGCCGCTGCGCAAGGACGTCGCTTCCCCGCTGGCCCCCCGCAATGACGAAGAGCCAGTCAAAGCGAAGGAGATCCAGGCGGAAGAGAAGCCGTCCGAAAAGGCGGAGAAAGCTTCGAAGGAAACAAAGCCCGCCTCCGAAAAGCAGGGACTGAAAAAAGCCGAAAAGAAGGAGAAGGAAAAAGCCGCCGGCAAACCCGGGGTCAAGATCGACCTCAAGGGCTTCGAGCAGCGGGCGGTGGTCCTGCCGCCCAAGCCGGGCCGCTACAGCGGCCTGCGGGCGGTAAAAGGCAAGCTGCTTTACGTGCGAAGCCCCAACAAGGGCGCAAGCGGCAGTCCTACGCTCTGCTACTGGGATCTGGAAAAGCGCGAGGAGAAAACGATCCTCTCCGGCCTCGGCGGCTACCGACTCAGCGCGGACGGCAAGAAGCTGCTCGTGCGGCAAGGGAGCCGGTACGGCGTCATCGACGTCGCCCCTGGTCAGAAGATCGGCAAACCGCTCCCCGCCGAACGCCTCGAAGCCGCGATCGATCCGGTCCAGGAGTGGAAGCAGATCTTCACCGACGCATGGCGGTTCGAGCGCGACTATTTCTACGATCCGAACCTCCACGGCGTGAACTGGCGCAAGGTCCGCTCCCAGTACGGCGGGCTTCTCAAGTGGGCCGTGACGCGTTGGGACGTGAATTTCCTGATCGGCGAGATGATCGCCGAACTGAACTCCTCGCACACCTACCGGAGCGGCGGCGACGCCGAGCGAGCGCCCTCCCGGCCGGTGGGTTACCTGGGAGCGGATTTCGCCGTCGAGAACGGCGCCTGCCGGATCAAACGCATCCTGCGCGGCGCTCCGTGGGATCTGGAGACTCGCTCGCCGCTGCTTGAGCCGGGCGTTAAAGCCGCCGAAGGCGACTACTTGCTGGCGGTCAACGGCGTCCCGGTGGACGCGACCAAATCCCCCTACGCCGCCTTCGAAGGCCTGGCCGGCCAGACGGTCCTCCTCACCCTCAACAGCAAGCCGACGATGGACGGGGCGCGGGACGTGCTGGTCAAGACCCTCTCCAGCGAAGCGCGCCTGCGCTACCTGGCCTGGATCGAAGCCAACCGCCGTCGGGTGGAGAAAGCCAGCGGCGGCCGGATCGGCTACATCTACGTGCCCGACACCGGACAAGGCGGCCAGCGAGACCTGGTCCGCCAGTTCGCCGCGCAATTCAACAAGGAGGGTCTTATCATCGATGAGCGCTTCAATAGCGGCGGCCAGATTCCTGACCGCTTCATCGAGCTGTTGAAGAGGCCGGTGTACAACTATTGGGGCGTGCGCGACGGCAGGGATTGGCAATGGCCTCCGCTCGCCCACTGGGGGCCCAAGGCCATGCTCATCAACGGCTGGAGCGGCTCCGGCGGAGACTGTTTCCCCTTCTACTTCCGCGAGGCCAAACTGGGCCCGCTGATCGGCATGCGCACCTGGGGCGGGTTGATCGGCATGACCGGCGCGCCCGGCCTTATCGACGGAGGCCGTGTGACCGTGCCCACCTTCGGCATCTATAGCCGGAAGGGCAAATGGATCATCGAGGGCTACGGCGTCGACCCGGACATTGAGGTTGTGGATAATCCGGCCATCCTGGCCAAGGGCCGCGATCCTCAGCTCGAGCGCGCCGTCCGCGTCGTGATGAAGGCCCTTAAACGCCGCGCTCCCAAGCCGCCCGCCAAGCCGGCTTACGAGGACCGGTCGCATTGACCGCACGGCAAGCGTCCCCGCCGATTCCCGGCTGTCGGGGGCCATGAAGCCCCCGGCGGCCCGGTTTTGGTCCGAGCGACGCATTGCCCTCCCAAAACTGTCCATCCAACCCTTGTTTGCGCCCGCGCGGGGGGCGAGAATCCATCGGCAAGCGGAGCATGGGAACGGACATCGCATTTGGCGCGCTGACGCTGGCAGCCTTGCTCCTCGCCGGGTGGCAATGGCTGGAAGGGCTTCTGTTCCCCTTGCACCGGCGGATCCGCCGCCGCAACTACGCGCCGCCCGTAACCGTGCTGAAACCGCTGATGGGGGCGAACGAGCACACTCGGGTGTGCCTGGAAAGCTGGATGGTCCAAAACTATCCCGGCCCCATGGAAATTATCTTCCTTGTGGACCGGGAAGATGATCCGGTTTGCCAGGTCGTTCGGGAATTGATGGCCGCCCATCCGGACGTGGACGCCTCGTTGGCGGTGTGTCCCGAACCGCTCGGGCCCAACGCAAAAGTTTCGAAGCTGGCCGAAGGCGAACGCCGCGCGCGACACAGCCTCCTGGTAGTGAGCGACGCGGACGTCCGCG
>JAGHDA010000302.1 GCA_021160185.1 Verrucomicrobiota bacterium | reverse complement strand
GCCAGGATCATCCCCACCAGCCCGTTGATCAACAACACGATCGGCAGCGCCTCCGCCCCGCTCCGCTGCATGATCAGGAAAAAATCCGTCGCGCGCGAGCGCGAGCGACCCGTCGCCCACCGACCCAAGGCCAGGGAACATTCGCCCAGGAAAGCCGCCACATCGACCGCCGTTTCCGCCGCGCGAAGGACTTTGACCCCGAGGAGCGCCGGCAGCGAGGCGCGCGCCGCGGACGACGGAGCCTCCTCCTCCGGCGCGGAGCCTCGGGCCAACGCGAGAATCCGCGCCGCCCCTTCCGGCGCTTCGGAGAGGTCAAGCTCCACGCCCCGCCGCTCCAATCGCTCCTGGAGCGCTAGGAGAAAAGCCGTCAGCCCCGAATCCCACGCCTCCAGACCTTTGCCGCGGACGCAAACGCGCCGGAGCGACTCAGGAAAGGAGTCGGCGAGCGTCTCCGGATCGGGCAATCCGCGCCGCAGCCGCCAATCCCCGGCAAGATCGAGGATTCCCTGCCCGTCGCCGGAGAGATTGAGCTCCACGGTCGCTTTGGCGCGCGCGGCGTTCACGCCTCAAAGCTATGCCCCGGCTCGCCCGGTTTCAATGCGAACGACGCCTCCCAAACCCCTCGCGCTCTCCCAAAGCGCTTCGGACCAAACGACACCGCCGCCGACTGGAAAGGGAATTTTTCCGGCAAGCGTCAATAGGAAGGTTGCAACTGAAAGAACGGGGAATATCTTTTCTTCGTGCTCAAGCCGGTCCTGATCGCCATGTTAGGCTGCCTTGGCATGATCGGTTGCCGGGACGGACAACACGCCGGCGAGGATGCGGAGGAGGAGAGCGCCTATGCCGCGGCCCGCCGGGAAATGGTGCGCCAACAGCTCCAAGGGTGGGGACGCAACATCCGCAACGCGCGCGTGCTGGCGGCGATGGCCAAGGTCCCGCGGCATCTCTTCGTGCCCGAAGCGGTCCGGGCGGAAGCCTACGAGGACCATCCGCTGCCCATCGGCTACGGCCAGACCATTTCCCAACCCTACATCGTGGCCTACATGACCGAGCTGCTGGATCCGCGCCCCGCCGACAAGGCGCTCGAGGTGGGAACCGGCTCCGGCTATCAAGCAGCCGTGCTGGGCGAATTGGTCAAGGAGGTTTACACGATTGAGATTGTGGAGCCGCTGGGTCTCCGGGCGCGGGAAACCCTCCGCAACCTGGGCTACACCAACGTCCATGTCCGGATCGGCGACGGCTACAAGGGATGGCCGGAGGCGGCCCCGTTCGATTGCATCATCGTCACGTGCGCGCCGGACCATGTGCCGCCGCCGCTGATCGAACAGCTTCGCGAAGGCGGCCGCATGGTCATCCCCGTAGGCGGCTTTCTGGGAGGGCAGCAGCTCGTGCTTCTCAAGAAGGAAGGCGGCGAATTGATTCGCAAGGCTACCCTCCCGGTGGTGTTCGTCCCCATGACCGGCGAAGCCCAACGCCGTTGAAAAGCGCGGTTCCCAGCCGACTCCGGAGGATGTTGCGCCCCCGCCGCGGGATCAGGCGGGTCGGATCTTCTCGAAAAGCGCGGGCAGCCGCTTGCGGTACGCCTCCGCAATCGCAGGCTCGTCCGGGGCGAGCGGCTTAACCGGCACAAGGTCCGCGACTTCTTCCGGAGAAAGCCCCGCGCTGAAGAAAAGCTTCGCCGCTCCGCACGCCGTCCGCTCCAGCGCCGGAGCCGCCTTTTCCGGATCCAGGCCGAATTTTTCGGCCAGCTCGGCCAGGACGCGGAACTGAAACCAGAAATAAGTAGGCCCCATGCCGGTAAGCATGGCGTACGCCTCCAAGCGCCCCTCTTCGGTTTCCGGGCATTCTCCCAGCCCGGCAAGCAACTCGCGCAAACTCGCCTTTTCCCGCTCGGGCGCGGCGGGGTGAAAGGCGATCGGATTCCACCCTTCCCCGATCAAGGAAGGGGCGTTGGGAATCATGCGCGCCATGCGCTCGAACCCCCCGAGCAGCTCTCCCAGCCTGGCCAGGGTGATCTTCGGGGCAAGGGAAACAAGGAAAGCTTCCGACCGCAACGCCGCCCGAGCCGCGCCCGCCGCCTCGGCCGCAACCGGCGGATGGACGGCCAGAAATACCAAATCCTGCGACGCAGCCTCTTCTATCCCGCCAAAAGACGCCTCCGGGCAAACAGCGCGGAGTTTCTCGCGCGCCGCCGTTTCCGGCTCGGAAACCACAACCCCGGCGAATTCCGCTCCGGCGTTTCGAAACCCTCCAAGCAGAATCCGGGCTGCGCGCCCGCCTCCGATAAATCCCACCGTTCGCTTTGCGTTCATCAATGCCTCCTCCCTTTTAGTGTTCGTTTCGCCTTCCCAAAGCCTCCCGGCGTTCAGCGAGCTGTGTAAAGCATGTAGAGCCCGCCTATTACAACCAGGACGCCGCACGCCGCGCGCAAACGGGCCACGGTTCGGGATTCTTCGTTCCAACGAAGATACCGCTGAACCCAATCCGCCCCCGCCCCGCCAGCACGATCACAGTGCAATGTCCCAGCCCGTAAGCCAAAACCAGAAAGCCGGCGTAAATCACGCTCCGCGCCGCCACATGGAACACCGCGCCCAAAACCGGGGCCACGTAAGCAAAGGTGCAAGGGCCCACCGCCACGCCGAACAGCAGCCCCACCGTAAACGCCGCGCGCGCGCCGCCGCCGCCCGCGCTCCCGCGCAGGCCGCCGCCGCTGCCTTCGAGCGGCGGCGGCCTGCGCGGGAGCGCGGGCGGCGGCGGCGCGCGCGCGG
>JAGHDA010000254.1 GCA_021160185.1 Verrucomicrobiota bacterium | reverse complement strand
GGAAGGCGTCTCCGAGAAGACGCTGGAGGAATCAGCGGCGATGTATCTGGCCCAACGAGCACTAATCAAACGTTATGGTGCTCGCGCAATCACGGTTAATTGTTTGGGTGGATTCTACGGCAATCACATCCATGCCTATCCATGCCTCGGCTTCCACCAGCTGCTCAACGAGAATCTTGTGGGAGGGTGCGAGTGCGACCTGCGTTCCACCTCGTTGATCGTGATGATCCAGACCTTGACCGAGGGACGTCCGGGGTACATTTCCGATCCGGTGCTCGACATCGGGCGGCGGCAGATCATCTATGCTCATTGCGTGGCGACCAACCGGCCGTTCGGTCCCTCCGGTCCGGCCAATCCGTATGAAATCGTCACCCATTCCGAGGATCGTCAGGGGGCTTCGGTGCGCTCGCTTCTGCCGCAGGATTACAAGGTCACCACTATGCAGATCGCGCCGGACCGCAAGGAGATTCTCCTCCACCAGGCAAAAACGCGGGGCAACGACTTCAACGACCGCGCGTGTCGGACTAAGTTGTGCGCCGAGCCGATCGGGGACATCGAGAAGATGTTCCGGTTCTGGGACCGGTGGGGTTGGCATCGGGTGACGTTTTACGGCGATCTCAAGGAGCCGGCGCGGGCCCTGGCGGACGTCCTGGGGTGGCGGATGATCGAGGAAGCGTGATGCGGAAGGAGGGAGCTTGCGTGGAAGAAACGCCGGCCCCCGGCCCGTGGAGAAGCGGTGCATCTTCTTTCGAGGGAAGGCCCAAGGCGTTGAGCGCGAACTGGACGGCGATCGCCGCCAACAGGAGGCCCATAATCCGGGTAGTCAGCCGCATCAAAATCGGGCTCAGCCACCGGGCGCCGTAGGCCGAGAGGCGAAGCGTCACATACGCCGAGGCGCTTACCGCCAGAATCACGCCGATCAGGATGAGGAGATGGACCCAGGATCGCGCCTGGCTGCGGAGAATGATGACCGTGGTGATCGCGCCGGGCCCGGCCATCATCGGCACCGCAAGAGGGGTGATGGCGATCTCTTCCTTGGCCGCCCCTGCGTCCGCTTCCTCTTCGGTCATCCGCACGCGCGAGGGCTGAGCTCGGAGCATGTCGATGGCGATGAGCAGCAGGATCACGCTTCCGGCCAGTTGAAAGGCGGGGAGGGTGATGCCCATGAGCCGGAAGATCAAGTTGCCGCTCAGGGCGAAGGTGAGGAGGACCGCCGCCGTGACGATGGCCGCCAGACGGGCCGTGCGGATGCGGCTTGCGGGCGAATCGTTGGGCGTCATGGCCAGAAAGACCGGCACCGTCGCCAGAGGGTCGACGATGACGAACAGCGTGCTTAGCGCCAGCAAGAAATACTCGATCATGCTTCTGTCATGCAAGGAGCCATCACCGCCTCGCGCATTCCGTGGATGATTTTCTTGTCCGCAGGGCAGATGGTAGCCAGCACGCCGCCCAAGCGCACGCGTTTTGGCTCAGGCCCCGGTTCCGCGAAGTAATAGGGACAGAGCCTCACGCGGCCTTCCTCTTCGAAGAGCCCTTTCTCATCCGCCCATCGGAAGGGAATCCGCCGCGGTTTGTGATAGCGCTGGAGGACATAGAGCCGTTGCGGCCAAGCGTGAAGAGCTCGATCCACAGCCTCCGCCCAGGCCTCCGCCGAGCAATCGCTGCCCAGGGTCACGCTTCGGGCGCCCCACGCTTCGGGGGAAAATCCGGACTCCTTGAGGATCAGGTTGCGTTCCTTCTTGGAGAGGGCCTTCAATTGCCGCCAGTCGGTCAGCTCCAGTTCAGGGATCGCGGCGTGGGGCGGGAGCGGACTCGGGTCGAGAATCCACGTCCGCGGCGTGCGCTCCCTCAGTTCTTCGAAGAAACGCGCGCCCATCTCGCGCCGCCAGAAGGAGCGCAGGTTGCGGTTCCAAAACAGGCCCAGCAGGGCCTTTTCTTCGAGGAAGGCCTTGGGCGGAGGCGTCAGCCAAATCTCCCCCCGCGCCGCGGATTGGAAAAGAGGCTCCGCCGCCGGCACGTGGGAGAGGTCAAACAACTCGAAGAAACGGTAGACTGCCTCGCCGGGGCGCAGCTCGATCCGCTTAGGCGAAGCGAGACGGAACCGCTCCGGATCCGCCTGCTCCGCCAGCCAGAGCATTTCCGGCCGATAGGCAGCCGACTCTTCGGACACCACAATGTGGACCCGCGGGGCGTCGCCGAAGATTCCCGCGAACCCTTCGCGCATCCCATGGCGGCCTCCTGCCAGCCGCGAGGCGAACGAAGGGTCCAGTTCCGCATAAGCCTGATGGAGCCAATCGGTCAGGCCGATCCCGCCGGGGATCGAGTCCAGTTCAGTGATTCGGAAGCCGTCTTCGGTGAGAATCAGGTCGGGGCGGATTACCCGGGGAACCTCCTGCCGCCACGCGCCGCGGCGGCCCAGTTCGATCACCCGGGGCGGCTTGCCCATATCCAACCAGCGCGCCGCCCATTCCGGGGCTTCGCCGCGGGAGCTTTTCAGGTAGAGGAGATTGGCCGCTTTATAGAATCGGAGCAGAACCCTTCCGAGGAACTCGAGCTGAGCGACGAACTTCCTCGGCAGCGCAAACGGTTCGGGGGAAAACCGCCATGTCTTCCCGGCAAAAAGCCCCTGGGGCGGCAGCGCTTCCCGGAGTCGCTTCACTCGTTCCATCGCGTCCCGGCTCATCGGAAAAAGGAGGTTCGGCGGACCCGCGCAGCGCCCGCGGACGCGTCGGGCTAGGAGGGTTTCGGGGCTCGGAGCATGCGGAGGCCGTTTCGCACGTAGATGATTCCGGAAGCGGCGGTAAGCGCTGTGGCGGCCGCCGCCAGGTAGGGCAGGGGCTCGGAGGGAAGTTTTGCCATGGTCCAAACCACGCAGGTCATTTGGAGCACGGTGGCGCCCTTGCCGAGGAGGTGCGGACGGACTTCGCCGTGGCCCACGAGAAACGTGACCAGGACCAGGAACAAAAGCAGGACCACGTCTCGAAGGAGCACAGTGATCGTGAGCCATATCGGAATGGGATCCAGGTAGGGTTGGTTGTGGAGAGAAAGGATGATCAAGCTGAACACGAGCAGGAGCTTGTCCGCGATCGGATCCAACAGAGCCCCCATTTGGGTTTTCTGGTTGAACCGTCGCGCCACGAACCCGTCCACCCCGTCGCCGATGGCGATCAGCAGGAAGAGGCCCAGGGCCGCCAGCCGATGCGGCTCGTAGCCGCGCTGCAGATACAAGATCAACTCCGCCACGAAGAACGGCGCTAGGAGGATCCTGGCGATAGTGATCTTGTTTGCTGTTGTCATCCGCACACTCAAGCTTTGCCCCGCCGCGGGCTCCCGGTCAATCAGAGGGCAGCGGAGCCGGGTTTCGGAAAAAGCGAGGGGAAACGCGCCTCGACGGACGGTGGTGGGTTGGGCAGGGATCGAACCTGCGACCAACGGCTTAAAAGGCCGCTGCTCTGCCGCTGAGCTACCAACCCAATCCGCTCTTCAGCGAGCGAAACTAAACTACTGGGCCTGCTTCCCCGATGCAAGCCATTTCCGAGACGCCGCCTGTTTGCGCTCCGGCGGGCGCTGCGCCCTTCGGTTCATGGTCCATGCCGCCTCCGGTTAACAGGCGCCCGGCATGTTGAGCCCTCATTGGTTCGGCGACGCCTCAATCCTAACCGACGCAATGGCCGCCCCGCGGGGGCCCGCAAACAGCCGGAAATCCGCCCCGGCATTTTGCCGGTTGGCGAAGCGGCAAGCGCGCAGCGTCCAACGATGCGTTTTCCATTGCCGCGTGTCGGTCAACCGCAATCGCTGGGCTGGTTTGTAAGCCGCGCCCGTCGAGTCGAATTGCGGTTCGATCCAACCAGCGGCGTCGAAGTAAATCACTTCCAAGAAAACAGTCAAACCGCGTTCGTTGAACGCAGCCTCGTCGTCGAGAGCAAAATAGAAATAGCGGTCATCCGCGCCGGCGAGCCGGCGACACGGCTGGCCTTCCACAACCTCGGGCCTTGTGTCTCCGTCGCGGTCGGCAACCAACCGCAACCCGTCCGATTGATTAGTCGCGCCTAATCGGACGCTGCAAGACGCTGGTCGGGGAAGCGTCTCGACTTCAAGGGGCGGCGAGCGCGACGAAGGATGGCCGGCCTCATCCAACGCGGCGACGGTGTAGGCATACCGGCGGCCCGGCTTGAGACCGAAATCCCAGTAACCGGGAAGGACCGTCACGGCCAGCGGTTGGCCATTGCGTTCGATCTGATAACCGCTCAAATTTCGATCGCTCTCGGCAGGCATCCAGGACACCCATATCGAACTGGGGGAGCGAAAAATTGTCTTGAGGTGTCTGGGAACGCTTGCCGTCTGGGCATTGGTTCCTCGTTGAATGAAAAGCGCCCAATCTTGAGTGTCGGGAGCGGAAAATTCCCTGGCGCCGCCGCCTGCGACCGCTGATGGCCTATTCCATGAACCCGCTCGAGGATTGAACCAACGCGCGGTCAACGCGCCTGGCAAAGCGGAGAGATCGAGCCGGATGCGGCCGCCCCTCGGCAAATACACCGCCACTTCAGCTCGAGAGGCCAGCGCATAGGCCCTGTCGCCTGGCAAAGCCTCCTTGATCGGTTCCATCTCCCAAAAACGCATCCGCCGCATAAAGGCCGCCAGATAACCGATTTGCCGGCGGAACGCTATCCGGCGCGTGCCTCGCGCATCGCCGTGGTGCTCCTCCCCGATTTGGAGGCTATCGTCCATGTAATTGAAATGACCGCCGCTGAGCGCCGCCGTCCACATCGCCCGGCGCACTTCGGCGTCGTTTCGGTTAATGGTAAAATCGGTGTCGAAAATCAGCGGCCGGCCCAAGCGGCGTTTCTCGAGCAGCGCGGCGTGGATGCGATTCACATTCCAGGTCTGTACCACGCTGGTGTGGCTGGGCAGGTCATTCGGCATCACTAGATGGCGTTTGGGTTTGGTGAGCTCATAGCGGCGCAGAAAACGGCCCAACTCCAGCTCCCATTGCTCACTGTAAAAATTTTCGTTGGCGATTTCCCACAGGATATTGTCGAACTCGCTCACCGCATCCACCACACGGCGAATGTAACCTTGTTGAGCTTCCAGCGCCGGGCGGTTGGCCGGCGAGCAGAAGCCCCGGGCGCCATCCGTTCCGCGGCCTGTGCGCCCCGGATCGCCGTCCACCCCGTTGATGTTGTTGTCGCGCTGAAAGGCGTGCAACCGCCAGAGATGGGGATGCTTGATCATCCACGCGTCGAACAGGATGAGCTGCAAATAAATCCCCCGCCGCCGTGCCGCCGCGCAGAACTTTTTCAGGCGGTCGAAGAAGATTGGATTGAATCGAGTTAGATCGTATTTGGGTCGGCCGTCGTGAGCGCGGCCGGGGCCGGGGCGCTGGAAAGGGGACACAAACCGCCGGTTCATCGGCGCGGAAAATTGGTCGCAGCCCCACCACAGCCAGACCCGAGCGAAATTCAAACCATGCGCCGCCAGCGTATCGAACATTGTCTCATAGTCGTAGTCCACGTCGGAAAAGGCGCCCCAGGTATAATCGCCGATGAGTAACAGCGGCCGACCGGCGGCCGTCTGGAAGTAGCGCGGATTGGGTGGGTAGAGGGACAAGGCGCCGTTTGTGGCGTCACGCACGGCGGCTGCGGCCAAGCCAGTCGCCATGTCCCTCAGGCCCGTGATGGCTAACGTGGTTGCCAGAATAATTGTCTGCAATTCCTTCATTTCGCCTTCTTCTCCCGCTTGATGAGCAACACCCAATCGTTCGTATCCGGCGCGTTGAATGACCGCGCGCCGCCGCCGTCCACGGCAAAAGCCCGTCCGAATTGCCCCTTGCGGGGGTTAAACCAGCGGGCTGTCTGACGCCCGCCGCCAATGGAATCGACGGTGACAATCCGGATGCACGGTCCTGGCCAATGCCGCGCGCCGCTGGGAGAGGATGGCATTGCAACTTGCTCGGAATCAGGCCGAACCTTGCTTCACCCGAGTGGGGCCGGAGTGTTCCCGCGTTGCGGCCCCCAGCGAGCGCCGAAGCAGGCGGAACACTTCATTCAACGGATGCGGATCGCGTTGCTGGTCTTTCCACGGCTTCTCTCCGAGGCGCGTATCGTTCCAGCTCAGCACGATGTCCCACTCCGGGATCGCCGCCATGCCCCGCTGGCCGTGCTTGTGTCCCAGGCAGGTGAAGACCCGTTTGGGCGCGTCCGGCCAAAGCCGTCGTCCGCTTCGGCGCACGCCGTTCACCCACCATAGCCAACTGTACGAGCCGAAGTGGTCGGTCTGGTTGTCCGGCACGTCGCGCGAGCCGATGCTGCGTTGGCCGGGAATCATTTCCGCGGCGCGTCCCGCCGTCCGCGGCAGCGAGAGCGGGAGCGGCCGGCTGACCGCCATGCGAGCGTGTTCGACGGAGACGATTTGACGGCCGCGCCAGTTGCCTTTGCGCAGGTACAGCAGGCCGAAGCGGCAGAAGTCGCGGGGCGAAATGCGCACCCGTCCGGGGCGGTCTTTCAGCCCGAACGCCAGAAACGAGGGGGAATCTTCGCATTGCAGAGGATCGCTCAGGCCCGGACGCATGACTCGCTCGTCCACGGTCTTGAGCGTCGCGCCGTAGACCTTGAGAAACAGCGTGTCCCAGAACAATGCCATCTGGAAATCATTATAGTCGAAAGCTGTTCCTGGAGCTTCCGCGACGCCGTAGCAGGAAATCTGGTTGGCGCAGTGGCGGAAGGTGATACGCCGGTCCTTGTAACCGAGCGCGGGGTTCAGGTTCTTGAGCCGCGGCTCGTATTCGATCAGCCTCGTGTCGAATCCCGCCAGCTTGCCCTGTTCCACCGCCCGGATCAGGAAATGGGTGTAGATGGGCTTGGCCGCCGAGGCGACGTCCCCGGCCCGGCTCGGGTCGCCCCAGCGGAACACCGCCCAACCGCCTCGGACGATCATGCCGCGTCCGCCCAGGTAGTCGGCGATTCGCCGCAGCTCGGCCTTGCGCAGCCCTGCCTCCGCAGGGGCGCGCCAGGCCCAGCTCTTGCCCGGGAAACTCTCCCGCGCCGCGGCCGCGCCGCCGCGGAGCCCCAGCGCCAGTCCCGCCGCCGATTTGATGAAGTCGCGTCGATTCATAGGCTGAACAGTCGGTCAATCTTCGCCCCTTTTGCCGGCCGCGACAACCTGCTCGGCTGATGTGCCGGCGTCCGAAGCCGCGTTGCGGGTCGGCTTCCCTTTGCTTGCGGTCGTCCCCGGCGTTTGGTCGCTTTTGAGTTCGGGGGCGGGGGCTGGGGCAGCTCAGGCGGCCGCGCGTTCCGGAATTGATCGAGGGCGGCCTTCAGGCGTCGGGCCGCGGCGGCGGCCTCGCCGCTCAGCCGGTCCGGCGAAAGAGGCTGCCGCTCTTCGATGTCGCGACGCAGATCGAAGAATCTGCCGTCCCGGTACAGCTTCCAGCGGGCGTCAAAGGCGAATTCCTTGAGCGGTTCCCCGCGAGGCGAGTACCAACAGTAAACCCATTGCCGCGGCCGGCCGGGGCGGCCCTGGGCCTGAGGCAGGAAACTGCGGCCGTCGACGATCATCGAGTTTGGGATGCGGATGCCGGCCGCGTCGCAGATGGTCGGCAAGATGTCCGTGGTGTCGACGAGATCCTCGCACACCCGGCCCCGCGCGATTCCACCCGGCCAACTGACGATCAGCGGCACATGCATGCCTGCGTCGGTGGTGGTTCCCTTGCCGCCCACGACCACGCGGTCGCCCATGCGTGATCGGACGCCGCGTCCGGTCCCGTTGTCGCCGAGAAAAATGATTAGGGTCCGCTCGCGGAGGCCGAGTTTCTCAAGCTGGGCCGTCATTTTGCCGATGAGCTTGTCCATGTAGGCGACCATGTCGGCGAAGTGCTTGGGATTCCGGTGAACCCTCTCGCCGCGCGCGCTCGGGTCCCAGTCCGGACTGTCCGGGGTCGGTTGATACGGCGCGTGGGTGAGGACCATCGGGTAATAGAGGAAAAAGGGGCGGTCGCGATGGCGGCGGATGAAGTCGAGGGCGTAAGCGTTGATCAGGTCCGGACCGTATTCTCCGTGCGTGAAGTCCTTCGCAACCCCATTGATTTCCAGGCCCGGATTGGCGTAGCGCGGCGGGCGGCGGGTGTGCTGCCAGAGGCAGAATTCGTCGAACCCGAACTTTCGGGGCAGGTTCACGTCGCGCCCGAGCTGCCATTTGCCCGCGATGCAGGCGGCGTAACCGGCCCGGCGGAACAGGTTGCCGAAGGTGGTCAACTTGGGATCCATCCGGCCGAAGGTGATGTAGTTGCGCACATTGTAGGCGCCGGTCATCAGTTGCACGCGGGTGGGCGTGCAAAGAGGTTGGGCGTAAGCGTGGGTGAACCGCACGCCCTCAGCCGCAAGCCGGTCCAGGTTCGGCGTGCGGTAAGAAGTTCCGCCGTTTGCGCCGACGGTTTCGTAACCCAAATCGTCGGCCATGATGAGAATAACGTTCGGCCTTGGCGCCGGGACGGAAGCCGCCTGGGCCGCCGCCAACGCCGCCGCCGCAAGGATGGGGAAGAACTGGTTGATCGTGTTCATGGTCTGTGTCAAAGCGTTTTCTGATTTAACCCGATCACGGGGGATCAAAGCAAGCCTTTTGGGCGCGGCGCGCCGTGATTCCGCGCTGCGCCGGCAGCGGCCATGAAGGCGCGCCCTGTCCGTGACATCCTCGACTTGTCTTCTCCGGCCTGCGCGCTACAAATAGGGGCGGGCGGGAGCCGCCCCGCCGCAACCGGGCTATGGATTCGGCGTCCAAAAGAAAAGGCCTCTGCAAGGGGCGAGCCTTCACTCTCATCGAGCTTCTTGTTGTTATCGCCATCATCGCCGTCTTGGCGGGGATGCTGTTGCCTGCGCTTGCCAGGGCCAAGGCCAAGGCGCAGGCGATCCGTTGCCTTTCCAACCTCCGGCAGTGGGGCTTGGCTCTTCAGATGTACGCTGACGATTCCGAGGACCTGCCTCCGCGGGACGGGACCGACGACGGCGGTCGGTATGCGGTGGACACCGGCGTCGCGAGCGGGCCGGGCAGCCCCAACGATCCGTACGCCTGGTTCAACGCCTTGCCCCCTGCGGTGGGGGAGGAACCCTTCTCGAATTGGTGGAATCGGGCGAGCGGCCGTTATCGGGATGAACTGCCTTTCCCTCGTCGGAACGGCAAGTTCTGGCATTGTCCCGCCGCCAAGGCTTCCCCTGACGACCGTTTCCTCAAGGGCGGCCGATTCGGTTTCTGGAGCTATGTGATGAACTTGGACCTGAAGCGGACCGGCCCGAGGATCTGGGAGCGGCATCCGTACCCTCGGATGCCTCGGCTCAGCGCTTTGCCCAATCCCGCCGCCACGACGCTCCTGGTCGACGCCGTGTTCAGCCCCACCTTGGAAGCCTATACCGCCGGCAAGACGGACCCGAATCGCAACGGCATCTTCCCCGCCGCCCGGAGCGAACGCTTTACTCGCCGTCACCAGGGCAGGGGAGGGAACCTTGTTTTCGTGGACGGCCACGCCGCCTTTTTCCCCCGCAGCTACATCACCAACGGAACCGGCTCTTCCGTGGAAAAATTTAATCCGGATGTGATATGGAATCCCCATCGGGGAGGGTGAGCGCAGACCGGAAAACCGAATCAGCCATGAAACGAAACCTCGTTCTTGCGGGCCTGTGCGCCGCGCTGGGGTTGTCCCTGAACGCGGCGGCTCAGGAAACAATCGGCTTGTGGGATTTCAACGCCGGGGCGGACGCCGACCCGACCACCGGCGCAACCGCTCCCGCCGAAGGAAGCGGCGTCGCCGCGGCGCTTGGCGGCGTGAAGGAGGCCTTTGCCACCGGCTCGCCCCAGGACCCGGCCGAGGACAACTCGGGCTGGAACCTCTCGGGCTTCCCGGAGCAAGGCGCCGCGCCCCGGACGGCGGGCGTCGAGTTCCGCCTCTCCACCGCGGGCTATGAACAGATTGCGCTGAAGTTCGATTGGCGCGCCAGCAACACCGCCGCGAACAAGTTGGTCGTGCTCTACACCGCCGACGGCGTCCAGTGGAAAGAAGCCGCGACGTTCACGGCGGAGCGGCCCGCCTGGTTCCTGACCGAGCTGACGGCGGCTTTCGGCCCGGACGCGGACGACAACCCGCAGTTCGCCGTGCGCCTGGTGTCCGACTTTGCGGACGCCGGCTACGTCGCGGCGAAGGAAGGGAGCAACTACTCGCCCAACGGCACTTGGCGGTTCGACATGGTGCGAGTCTTCGGCTTTCCGAAAGGGTCCGGACCGAGCGCCCCGGTCATTGTGACCCAGCCCCAAAGCCAAACCGTGTGGGCCGGGGAGGAAGCGTCCTTTTCCGTGGCCGCCTCCGGGGCTTTGCCGCTCGCCTACCAATGGCTCTTTAACGGGCAGCCTGTGGAGGGGGCCGTCAATGACGTCTTCCGCATCCCCGAGGTCCGCCCGGAAGACGCCGGCCAATACCAGGTTCGCGTGAGCAACGCCTTCGGCGAAGTCCTCAGCGAGCCGGCGCTGCTCACCTTGCAGGTTCCGGAACCGCCGCCGCGCACGGACATCCCGGCCCTGCGGCAGTTGGTGGACCCGGAGAATTACCTTCCCACCGACACGACCAACCTCTTCACCGTCGAGGGCGTAGTGACCACGCATGTGAATCTGACCGGCCCCAGCCGGAACGTCCTTTTTTACGTCCAGGACGCGACAGCCGGGATCGCCGTGTTCTGGAAGGGCGGAGCGGACCGGTTCATCCCTCAGGCCGGAGACAAGGTTCGAGTCACCGCCCCGCTTTCCCATTACAACGGCCTTTTGGAGCTGGTCCCGGATGTCGCGAATCCGGAGACCGACGTCGGGCGGCTCAGCCAGGGCAACCCCTTGCCGGAGCCGATTGTCCTGGATTTCAGTTGGCAGTTGGCCCCCGACTTGATCGAGCCTTACGAAGGCTCTTACGTGATCGCTTCCAACGTGTGGATCGAAGGCCCCGGCGGGACGTTTCCCGCCAGCGGCAACCTTTCGATGACCAACGAGTACTTCGAGACATTCACTCTCCGGGTGGACGCCCGGACCGACCTTGGCGGGCAGCCGATCCCTGCGGGCCAGGCAAGCGTGCTGGGCGTCTTGGCCCAGTACGACCGGAGCGATCCGCGCACCGGGGGCTACCAGCTTATTCCCACCCGCTACGCGGACATTCTCAGCAGCCGCAAGCCGCCTTCCGTCCTCTTCACGAACTACTTGGCCGGCCTGCTTCGCCCCGGCGACGCGCCTACCAACGCCTTCCTGGAACACGGCGTGCGGCCCGGCGAGTCGTTTCGTTCCCTGATCCGCGTGTTCGACCCGGAGGGCCGGACGGTTCGGATCGAGCCGCTCGCCGAAGGCCTCCCCGCCTCCGCCCAGTGGGTTTTCGAATCCGTCCAAGGAGTCGACCTGACGGGCGAGCTGCGTTTCCAGCCGACCGAGGCGGACGCGGGCAAGCTGTTCCATGCCTCGCTCCGCGCAGACAACGGCGTCGCCGCCAACCTCGTCACGTGGACGTTTTATGTTCCCACCGCGGCCGAACAACGCGTGGCGATTGCGGAATACCTGGCCAATCCCACAAGCGATTCGGAGGCCGCCTTTTTCAACCCCCTCGATCGCGTTCCGCCTGTGGACGCGGATTGGTGGGTGAACGATGAATACATCGAGTTGGTCAACCTTTCCCCGGAAGAAATCGACCTGGAAGGTTGGACGCTTTCCGACGCCGTAGGCCTGCGCCACCAGTTCTACTACCCCACGCCCCTGGCTTCTTCGAACGCCTGCGTGGTCTACGGAGGGCCGCTGAACGGTTTCCCGCCGGAGTTGGATCCGGACGTGATCGTCGAGCCGGCGAGCGAAAGCGATCTCGGCCTCGCTCTGAACAACGGCGGCGACACAATCATTCTCCGCAACGAGCGCGGCGGCATAGTGGCCCGCCTGGTCTATGAGGAAACCGCGCCGGACGGGTCGATGACGCGCTACCCGGACCTCAACGGGCCTTTTGTCCCTCAGACGGCGGTCTCCGATCTCGCCGTCAGTCCGGGCCGCCAATACGACGGCAAGCGTTGGGATGAGCCGCCGACCCTGCCCGAGCCTCAGCCGATCGGCGCGGCGCGCGTCAAACTGAACGCAGACGGCTCGCTCCTCATCGAGTGGGACGCCGCTCCCGGCCAGACCTACGCAGTCGAAACCGCCGAGGCCCCCGAGGGGCCGTGGACAGCAGTCGCCGCCGGGCTTCGCGAAGGTCGGTTTGCCGCCCAGGTTGCGTCCGGAGAGAAGGCGCGTTTCTACCGGATCCGCTCCCCCTGAGCGGAGGCCGCGAGGCGGGCTTTACGTCCAGCCCCGGATCGCCGCCTCGCGCGGATCGGGATTGAGAAACGTCTGTTCCGCCAGACTCTCGATCCCCGCCAGGCGGGCGTAGTGCCGGAGCAAGGCGGCGGGCGCGAGGAAGGGAATTTCCCCGCGGCGGAAGGCCTCGACGGCCGCCGCCAGTTCGCGCCGGGCGGCTGGATCAAGCCCCGCGGCGATCGCGCCGAACCCGCGCCGCAGCGCCGCCGCGCGTCGGCCGCGCGTGGCCGGCCGCGCCATCGCATCGAGGAAGCCTTCTTCGTAAGCCCGGCGAAGGCTCGCCCGCGAGCGTCGCCCCGGGAAGGCCGGCAACGCGCCCAGCGCGCGCCATGCCCTCGGCGAGCGGGCCCAAAGCTCCAGCTCGTGCGCGGCGTGAAAGGCGGCCAGATCCTCCTTTCTCCACGCCGAACGCCACAGCAGCCGCAGCCGGTGACAGGCGAACACCCGGGCAACCCATTGGCCGCGCGCTTCCGGATCCCACAGCCGCTCGTTCTCCTCGACGGGCAGGCGCGGAAACGCCCGAAGCAGCGCCTCGGCGAACAGGCCCCGGCCCGATCCGGCAGGCCGATCGTCGGGATGAAACGCCTTCACGCGCCGCAGCCCGCAACTGGGCGAGTTGCGTTTGAGGATGAAGCCGCAAATCCCCTCCTTGGCCAGCGCCGCCAGCCGCCCCCGGGCCCAGCGGCGCATCCGCTCGGTCAGGTCGGTCTGGGAACCGGGCTCGATCAGCCGGAACCCCGCCTGGTTTTCCCGGCGTTCCAGTCGAATCGGCGGGCGCGGGGCTCGCATCCCGATTTCCATTTCGGGGCAAACCGGGACCCATTCGACCCGCCGCCCGATCGTTTCAACCGCCAAAGGGTCGCGGTTGTGATCCCCGTCGTAGCGGACCTTTTCGCCGAGCAGGCAGGCGGAAATCCCCAGCCGGACGGGCGTCCTTGTGTCGCGCCAGGCTGGCGGGGGAGCGTCGCGCACAGGTTCTCTCGGGTTGGTCTTTCCGGGAAAAGCCTTGCCCTCCTTTCGATCAAGGCAGCCGCTTCGCCTCCACGAAGAAAGCCCCGCGCGACTTGCCCGACTTGGAGTCGAAAAACCAGGTTTGCATCTTGGCCGGTCCGGAGGGCAGATCGAGCGTCAGGGCCGCCTCGGTCGCCCCCGGCGGAATCGCCGCCTCGGCCTGCCGGTCGTTGACGCGGATTCGAGCCCGATCGCCCTGGATCGGGAAGCGCGCTTGCGGCGGCTGCTGGCGGAGCACGAACCGGTACTTGCCCGCTTTGGCGACCTGAATCATCCAGTAGCCGTTGGCCCAAGGCGCCCTGCGGACGAGGGACTGGTCCCAAGGCACTTGGTTCGAATGCCAGTCATGACAGGTGATCCGGGACGGATTTTCGTGCGGATCGCCGATCACGATTCGGGAATAGCGGCTGAAAGCGGGGGTCAAAGAGCGCCACCACGCCTCGTATTCCCTGCGCAGCCTGGCCACTGTGTCCGGATGCTCAGCGGCTACGTCCTCTTGCTGCCCCGGATCGCGGCTCATGTCGTACAGTTCCTTGCCATTCACCAGCCGCCACCGGTCGGTCATCACAGCGCTGCGGATCCACTTGGGAGGGATTTCCTGCCGCTGCACATGCGCGAAAAGCGTCCGCTTCGGCCACGCGGCTTGCGGGTTGCGGAGCAGGGGAGCCAAGCTGCGGCCGTCGAGTTGAACCCGCTCCGGAACGCGCAGCCCGCACAGCTCGGCGAGGGTGGGCAACAGGTCGAAATGAGCCGTGATGGGGCGGACGTCTTTGCCGCCGCCGATCCCGCCCGCCAGCCAGCGGATGAAGCAGGGCACGCGGTGGCCGCCGTCATAAGCGGAGCCTTTCTTGCCGCGCATGCCCGCGTTGAACCCACGCCATTTGGCATGAGCCGCCGCTTTGCCCCCGGCCACGCCCGCGGAGGTGCCGTTGTCCGTAAGGAAGATGAGAATGGTGTTCTGAGCCAGCCCCCACTCATCGAGTTTGTCCATCAACACGCCCAGGTTTTCGTCGATGTTTTCGATCATGCCGTAGAAGGAAGCCATCGGGTTGGGAACCCCCTTGGCCAGGTAATAGTCCCGGTAGCGCTCGGGCACGCGATAGGGGCCGTGGGCTGCGTTCGGGGCCAGATAGAGGAAAAAGGGGCGGTCCCGGTTGGCGCGGATGAAGCGCAGCGCATGGGAGAAAAAGACGTCGGTGCAATAGCCGTGGAATTGCTCGGGCTTGCTGTTGTGGAGATAAACGTCGTCGAAGTAGTCGTTGCCCCAATAATCGGGCGTTTGGCCGATCCCGCCCCCGCCGTGGCGAAGGACTTCCTGGAACCCGCGATCCTCGGCGCGCATGGGGTAGTTGTCTCCCAGGTGCCACTTGCCCACCATCGCCGTTTTGTAGCCGGCCGCCGCGAAGAGGTCGGCCATCGTCACCTCGTCATGCGCGAGCAGGGAACGGCCCATGATGGTGTGCCACACCCCGGTGCGGGTCGAGTAGCGGCCGGTCATCAGCGCCGCCCGAGTCTGCGAGCAGGTCGGATCCACATGGAAGTTTGTGAGGCGCACGCTTTGGGCATAAAGCCGATCCATCGCGGGCGTGCGGATCATCGCGTTGCCGTGGCAATGCAAATCCCCGTAGCCCTGATCGTCGGGCATGATCAGAATCACGTTGGGTCGGGCCGCGCCGAGCGCGCTGGCCAGCGCGGTCCCCGCGGCCAGAGCCGCCGTGACGCGCGCCAGGCGTCGGATAGGTTGGCTTGTTTTCATGAGAGCATCCATGTTCCGCCGGCCTCTTCGGCCCGGGCGGTTTTTCTCCACTTTCCTTATCCCGTTTTCCCAGCCCTCGTCCAGCCAAAACCAACCCTTCTGAAGGGGGGTGTCTCCGGGGAAAAGAAGAAAAGATGAATCGAGCCGCCGCCCGCTTCGAAACCTGTCGAGCGGGCAGCTTGCTGAAGCTTGAGGCGGCGGGGTTTCTTTCTGCCTTGGGGAAGCGAAGGGGCGCTTCGTTTTTCATTCGACAAGGAGCGGCGGGCGCGGTCCGCTAGGGCCCGGATGGAGGAGATCGCCAAACGCATCGAACACACGTTGCTCCGGCCCGAGGCGACGCGGGCGGACATTGAGCGGCTGTGCGCCGAAGCCGGGCGCTACGGCTTCTACGGGGTGTGCGTCAACGGTTCCCGCGTGGCCCTGGCCCGGCATTTGTTAGAGGACGCCGACGTCAAGGTGGTCGCCGTGGTCGGCTTTCCGCTCGGGGCGTGCGATCCGGACGTCAAACGGTTCGAAGCGGAAGCGGCCTTCGACGAGGGGGCGCACGAAGTGGACATGGTATTGAACATCGGCTTCCTCAAGGAAGGCGAGGACCGCCGTCTGGTTCGGGAGATTCGGGACGTGGTCGAGGCGGCGGACGGCCGGCCGGTCAAGGTGATCATCGAGACCTGTCTCTTGACTCGGGAAGAGAAGATCCGCGCCTGCGAATTGATCCGTTTCTCCGGCGCCCGCTTTGTCAAGACATCCACCGGCTTTGCCCGGAGCGGAGCGACCGTTGAGGACGTGAGGCAGCTCCGCGAGGCGGTCGGGCCCAATCTGGGCGTGAAAGCCGCGGGCGGCATCCGCACGCTTCGCGCCCTCCGCCAGATGGTGGAGGCGGGAGCGGACCGGATCGGGACCAGCAGCGGCACGGCGATCATGGAGGAGCTGCGCCGGGAGCGCGCGGACGGTTAGGGCGCCTCAGCGGTCTCGGGAAGGCGGCGAAGCCGGAAAAAGCCTCGTTTGTCCGCAAGCGACGGGCGGATCGCGCGAGTCTCCGGCAAAGGGCCGGGGAAGAAGCGGCGGATCGTCCGCCACGAAGCGCCCTTGATGGCGGGCGCTTGAAGCAGCTCAAGGGGACGGCGGGTTCCCACGGGGATGACAAGCTCCGGCGCGCCTTGATCGACGCTCCAGCCGAGCTGCGGAGGGCCGGCGGCGAACGGCGCGCCCACAGGCCACGCCGGGCCGAGCGCCGCTCCGTCTCGGCCCGCGCGGAGGAGCGGCGAGCCGGCGGCCAATTGATAGTCGCCCGCTTCCGGCGCGCGGAACGCCGGCGCGAGGGACAAATTCCCTGTTCCGGCCTGCTCCGCGCCTTCGAGGCAGGAATGATCGAGCGCGAGGGTTGAGTCGTCCAGCAGCTCCAGCGCCGCGCCGCCTCGGGCGACGATGTTGTTCCATCCCTCCGTGAGACGGCCGCCGTGGCTGCCGGTTTTGATTCGGAGCCGCAGCCCGATCTGGCAATCCGCTATCGTCGAGGCGAACAGGGAGGCGCTCGAGCTGTCCTTGACTTCCACGCCGATTCCGGCGCGCGCGACAAGGCAGTTGGTGATGACGATGGCGGAGGATTCCTCGCCGATCGAGACGCCTTTGTCGGCCACGTCTTCCAGGAGGCAGCTCTCCACCGTGACGCCCTCCGAGCGCGAGCCGATATCGATTGCGTCGGTGTTGGTTTCCAGGCCGCGGCGGATTGTGCAGCGCCGGATGAGCGATCCGGGCCGGGCCTCGTCGAAATCGACGCCGTCGCTGTTGGGAAAGGAGAAATCTTCGAAGAGGCACTCCTCGATCCGCACGAGCGAGCGCTGCCAGAGGGTTTCATAATACCGCGCCAGGTAGCATCGGCGGAGGGAGGCGTCCGCCCCGCCGGAGACATGAAGAATCGGCTGGCCCTGCTGGGGGAAGTCGCGGATTGCAGCTTCTTCGATCGCGAGCCGGGCGCCGTCGGCGACAACGACGGGCGCGCCGATCAGCTCGAATCCGCTTCCTTCGAACGAGGCGTCGGCGCCGCGCGCCTCGATGCCGCCCCACGCTCCTTCGCCCTCGGCCGGAGCCAGGATAACGGGCGCTTCCGGCGCGCCTTCGATCCGCAGCGCGCCGCCCTCGATGGCGATTTTGGCCTCCGGGGCGAAGAGCACGGTTGTGCCGGAGGCGATGAGGAGCCTTGCGCCGGCCGGCACGCGCACTACGCCGTCCACCCGGAGCGTTCGGCCGGGGCCGCCCCAAACCGTCTCGGCGCCCGCGTCCAGCTCGGCGGGTTCCTCGCCCTGGGCGTTGAGGAGATCTCTCCAGGCCGCGGCAAGGGCGAGGCCGTTTGCGTCCAGCGCCTCGATGCGGAAACGATTCCAGCCGGGCGTCGGCTCGATCGCGGCTTCCCAGTTTGTCGCACCGGGCGTCCAGGCCAACGGCTTGCCGTTGAGCCGGAGGCTCGCCGCGCCGGGAACCTGGACGGCTCCGAAAAGCCGCGCTCGGTTTGTGCGGGCGATCACAAACAACGGCTTCGGCTCCACAAGCGGGCGCGGGTCGGCGGCGTAGAGCTCGGCGATGAGATGGAAGTCGCTGCTCTGGCGCGAGGCGTTCAAGCCCTCCAGCGCCAGGATGTGCGCGCCCGGAGCGAGCAGTTCGGCGGCCGGCCCCAGATCCCACACGCTCGGTTCGCGCGCGCCGCCGTCACAGCAGGAGGCCTCGTGCGAGGAAGGCGCTGTGGCGTTGTAGGGAACCGGCGCGCCGGGTTCGCCCGGAGCGTTCGCGCGGACGATTTCCGCGCCGTCCAGCCACGCCACGAAGCCGTCGTCGAAATCGACGCGCAGGAAAAGATGGCTCCGGGGGGAAAGAGGCTCGGCGACGTCGAACGCGCGCCGCAGACACAGCGTGGTATAGGCTCCGCGCATGTCCTCCAGCCCCGTCGCTTCCCCTTGAATGCCTGGGTCTCCGTAGCCGAAGCCGCCTGGTCCCAAGAGCCACTCCTCGCCCAGCTCCGCTTCCGGCAGAAGGAGCCAATCGGCCGGGGGCGGGGTGAGCCCCTTGCGGAAGCGCCAGGGCTGGTCGTGCCGCACAAGCTCGATGGTCGAGGCTCCGGCTCCGGCGGCCTCGATGGTCAGCCGCCCTCCGGCGCGAGTCGCCGGGGCGCAGCAGATCGCTGCAAGCCACGCTGCGGCGAGAGCGAAACCGGCTCGTGAACGCCTTCGGAATCGGGAAGGCGCGCGGTTGCTCGGTTTTACGGGAAACGCTTTTTGTGTGCCCATTGCTCCAGGCAGGAAGCATCCGCCCGAGCCTTCCCGGCGCGCAAGGAGGAACGCTTCCCGCCCTCCGGCCGCGAAGCGCGCAGGGGCGTTTGGTGTTGGATTGCCGGGAGGCCTTTGGCAATGTCCGAGGCCATGAAATCGCTCACCGAACACCTCTGGTTCAACATTCCCCAACGGCGGGGCTACATCAACATTACCGACCAGGTCGAGGAGCTGGTCCGCAAGAGCGGCGTTAGGGAAGGGCTATGCCTGGTCAACGCCATGCATATCACCGCCAGCGTCTACATCAACGACGACGAGCCGGGATTGGTCCAGGACTTCGACGACTGGCTGGAAGGGTTGGCCCCGCACGAGCCGATCAGCCAGTATCGGCACAACCGCACCGGTGAAGACAACGCCGACGCCCACATCAAGCGCCAGGTCATGGGGCGGGAGGTTGTGGTGGCGATCACCGAAGGCCGTTTGGACCTGGGCCCGTGGGAGCAGATCTTCTACGGCGAGTTCGACGGCCGCCGTCGCAAGCGCGTCCTGGTCAAAATCATCGGCGAATAGCCGGCGCAAACGCCGTTCAGGACCGAGGCGGGGCAGGGCGCCGGAACTGTTGGGGGCGCTCGCCGCTCAAGGCTTGGTGCTGATGCGGTTCCAGGGGATGCGCCGCCACTCGGCGTAGCGCATCAGCGCTTTTTCGTGAAGGATCAGGACGGCGCGGACCACGCTGGAATCGTCCGCGCGCCCCATTTCTCCGGTCCAATCGGGGATGAGGTCCGCTTCCTGTTTTGCGTAAAGCAGCGCGAAGACAGCCGCCGCCAAGGCCGCGTAGGGCAGCTCTTTGTATGCGCCGTCGTAAACGTCTTCGACCAGATCCGCCAAAAACTCGAGCTGCCGGACCAGATGCGGGAAACGCGGCGTATGGATCTGCGCGAACTCGCTTTTCCACAGAGGCAGTTCGCGCATCAGCTCCTCGAGGGTTTTTGGAGCCACTTTCGCCGCGCCGCTTTGCACAAATTCGGCGATGTCCGACATGCCGCCCACCGTACCAGCCGGGTTAAGGATGACAATCCGAAACCGCTCCCATCCGGTGGAGCGGCTCTGCCGTGCGCGCCGCCTCCTCAAACAGAGCTTGGAGGGCGTTCTGAGACGGACCGCCGAAAACGCTTGGCCCCGGGCGGGCCTTGCGTAGCATAGGCTCCAGATGAGTTCGAAACGCGCCAAGGCGTCGGGGAAGACGGCCAAACCCAAGGGCAAGAAGAAAGCCTCCGGAACCAAGAAAGGATTAATCGAAGCCTTCCGGGGCGGCTCCAAGCCGCCCGTCCACGGTCGGCGGGAGACGCCCAAGACGCCGCTTTTCATCGCGGCGGTGTTTGTGGTGGGGTTGTTGGCGCTGATCCTTGCCAAGGTGTTTTCCGGTCCTGGGGCCGCGCCGCAGCCGGCGCCCGGAGCGCCGGCCGCCAATCCGCCGGCGACCAACGCCCTCCCGGAATCGGGCGCGCCCGGCGCGCAGTGAAAACGGAGCTTCCGTCTGTCTCAGCGCGCCTCTGAGCACTGAGCCCCAAGCCGCTATGTTCTGGCAGAAAGAGATCGAGCTTCTTCGGAGGGACGAGCTAAGGCGGCTCCAGACGGAGCGGCTCCGGAAAACGGTCGCCGCCGTATGGGAGCGCGTTCCTTTTTACCGCAAACGGTTCGGGGAAGCCGGAGTCGGCCCCGAGGCGATCGGATCGATCGAGGATCTTTGTCAACTGCCGTTTACGACCGCGGAGGATGTGCGCCGCAGCTATCCGGAAGGGCTTTTGGCTGCGCCCCGGAGCGAAGTCGTCCGCGTCCACACCTCCAGCGGCACCACCGGCAACCCGAAGGCGATTTACTTTTCCCGCCGGGACCTGGAGACGGCGGCGGATGTGATGGCCCGCTGCTTGACGATGACCGGCGCGACCAAGGAGGACGTCCTCCAGAACATGATGACGTACGGTCTCTTCACCGGGGCGTTGATGATGCATTACGGAGCGGAGCGGGTCGGGATGCTGATCGTCCCTTCGGGTCCGGGCCACACCGAGCGCCAGGTGAAGCTGATGCGCGATTTTCGCACGACCATTCTGCATCTGACGCCCAGCTACGCGCTTTATCTGGCCGACTATCTCGAACGGCAAGGGATCGATCCGCGGAAGGACCTGCGCATTCGGATTGTCTACGTGGGCGCCGAGGCCTACACCGAGGAGACGCGGGCCCGCATCGAGGCGGCTCTGGGGGTGGATGTGTTCAACTGCTACGGTCTGTCGGAGATGAACGGCCCCGGGGTGGCCTTTGAATGCCTCGAGAAGAGCGGCCTGCACCTCTGGGAGGATCAGTACTTGATGGAGATCGTCGATCCGGAGAGCGGCCGCCCGCTTCCGGAGGGAGAACGAGGCGAGCTGGTTCTCACCACGCTTTGTCGGGAAGCCATGCCCCTGATCCGCTATCGCACGCGGGACATTACGCGGATCCTGCCCGAGCCATGCCCTTGCGGCCGCGTCCATCGCCGCATCGAGCGGATTTCCGGACGGGCGGACGACATGCTCATCGTCCGCGGCGTGAACTTTTACCCCCAACAAATTGAGCAGGTCCTGATGGGCGTCCGCGGCGTGGGCCGCAACTACCAGATTCTGCTCGAGCAAGCGGATGAGCTGACCGTGCGGGTCGAGCTTTCGGCGTCCGCTTTCGACGGGCGGGTCGAGGGCCTGCGCGCCCTCCAGGAGACGCTCGAGCGAGCCATCCGGGAGGAAATCCTTGTGAAACCGAAGATCGAGCTTGTCTCGCCCGGCTCGCTCCCGGTGAGCGAGGGCAAAGCCAAACGTGTGATCGACAACCGCACCCTTTGAACCCCTGATTGTTCCGGAGCATGAACCCGACCAAGCTTGTCGCTGTTTTTGCGGAAAACCACACGGGGCGGCTCGCGCGCTGCGCGGGCATCCTGGCCGAGTCCGGCGTCAACATCCATTGGCTCGGCATTGCCGGGGTCAACGGCTTCGGCGTGATCCGGTTTCTGGTGGACAAGACCGACCTGGCCTACCGCGTTCTGAAGAGCCGTGGATTCACCTGTTCGCTGCCGGAGATCCTTGCGGTGGAGATGGCCGACGAGCCGGGAAGCCTCCATTTTCTGACCTCGAAGCTGGCCGAGGCGGGGGTGAATCTCAAGAACTGCTCGGGCTTTGTCTTCAACGGCCGCGCGATCATCCTGATCGAAACCGACCAGCTCGAAGCCGCGCGCCGCGTCGTGCGCGAGCAGGATCTGCACGAGCTTTCCGAAGAGGAATTGCTTTCGTTGTAGATCGGCTTGCGCGTGGAAAAGCCCGCGACGGTTTCCCGTCGCGGGCTTGCCCTGAAAAAAACAAGCTGCGCTCTCCGGAAGGCCGCGGGTTAGAAGACGAACATCATTTGCGCCCGGAGGAACGTGAGCGGTTCCCGCGTGGTGTAGAAGTCGCCCGGGAAGACAACTTCGCCCCAAAGATGACCGCTCCAGTGCTTGTTGAAGCGGCACTTGATCGCCCCGCGCAGGAAGTGACCCCGAAAATCCCCCCGGCGGCTGAAAATCTGCGGCCTCAGCGCGCTTACCGCCGGGGCCTCCTGATCCGCAAACAGCGCCGCGTACTCCAGCGAAGTGGTCAACCACGGCGCGGGAGAGCATTGCCAGCCCGGTCCCAAGCGGTTCAGGTTGCTGATCTGGGAGGGCCGCGTCTCGAGAAAGACCGAGTAGATGTAAAGCTCGCTCCATCGCGGCCAGCGGCCCCAGAGCAGGTCGAACTCTTCATTTTTGGAAGTGGACGGATCGTCCCCGGAGAGATGCTCGTAGGCGAGCCAGACTTGGTTTTTCCACGGGTCGTTGAAGCGATAAGTCAGGCGGGCGTTTGCCCCGTAAGCTTCCACGTCGTTGCCGTTTTTCTCGCCCCATTGGAACGCGCCTTCCACGCGGCATTGCCAAGGGCCGCCGGCGTCCCAGACGATCCGCGGCCCGATAGTGTAAAGGTCGCCCTTTGACCCCGCGGGAGCGGGGCGCACGGGGTGGTAGTCGTGCTTATAGAAGAAGAAGCCGTCCAGCTCCATGTCCGGGAGAGAGCGGTTGGCGAGCCAGACCGCCGCGCCGCGTTCATCCTGCTCGACCCAGGGTTTTCGCAGGTGGTTGATGGGCGGCAGCCAACGGTCGTTCCACGCCCCGTGGTCGATGTAGAACAGATCGGCCGTGGTGTTGGCCGCGTCCCACGAAACGGTGGCGCGGGCCGCGTCGACGAAGTACGTCCTCGACCCATCGAGCGGCGTGCCGTCGGCCATAAGCCAGCCGTTGCCCAGGAATACGTCCTGCCGGCCGACCTTAAAAACCACCGGCAGCGAGGCGGGCCGGCTCCATTGGAAGTAGAGATTGTCGATGACGCCCTCGCCCCAATCCAGTCCGGAGGAATAGGTGGGATACGGCTCGAAGAAAAGGCGCGGCTCGGCGGCCAGACGGGTCTTGAAGAGGAAGTTGGTTCTCAGGGAAGCTTGGCCCCAGATCCGGGCGCGGTAGCGTTGGTAGCTCTGGATGTTTTGCGGAAGGTCCCGGTTGACGGTGATTCCGTTGTCCATGTATTCGTGGCGCCATCGGAAGTCGCCGCCCCACTCGAACCAGGAGGCGGGATGCTTAATCTGTTCGATAAGCGCTGGAGGCGCGGCGGTCGTCTCCGCCCCGAATGCCGGGCCGGCGCCAAGCAGCGCCAACATCAGCGCCGTTCCTCTCGCGCGGCGGAGCCGCCTTCGGACCTGTCCTGACGGGTGTGATTTGTTTCTTTCCATCGATAGGTTTTTCACGGGTTGGCGGTTTCTTCGCCGAAGCAGCGCGCCAAGTGGGCCGGGTCCATCGGCTTGCCGGCGAGGCTCACAAGGACGGCTGTCAGCGCGGAAAGCGGCAAAGCGACAAGCAGGGGATCCACGACCGGCCAGTTGGGATGCCCGGCCAGAAGGCTGTCGGAGACAAGCCCCAGCACGCGGCATTCAGGCGTTTTGACCAATAGCAGCCAGAGCGCCGTGACCAGGAAGCCCACGAGCGTCGAGCTGATCGCCCCGGCTCGCGTCATCCGCCGCCAGAAAAGGCCTCCCACGAAGGTCGGGAGAAACGCCGAAGCGCAGAGGCCGAAAAAGATGGCCGTGGCGCGGGCCACCACGCTGACCGCCATCGGCGAGGTGCGCGCATAGTAGCCGATGCCCGCGGCCGCGAGGAAAGCGACCAGCACGCCCAGCCGCACCAGCAGGAAGCCGCCGCGGCCGGGTCCGACCACGTCGCGCCCCAGGGCGGCGCCGACGGTGTGAAACTGGCTGGAGAGGGTGCTCATGGCCGCCGCGAGCAGAGACAGCATGAACAGCATCCCGAACCATTTGGGCAGCGCCGTGGTGATGTAGAGCGGGATGATCCGGTCGGACAGGCCCTTCGCGGCGAAGAGGGAAATCGTTCGCCCCTGGACGACCTGAACGCCGTTTTCCAACTTGGTCGGCGGCGAGTCTTTGATCAGCGCCGCCGGGATTACGAGCCCTTCCCGAACCGTGCCGTCGGGCAATTTTTCCTTGGGCAACGGCCCTTTGCCCGCGGCGGCGGCGGGGAACACCGGTTCGGTCGCGGGCTTGGCTCCGGGCCGCGAAACCCGCGCCATGTCGGCCCAGCCGCGTTCCGGATCCTTCTCCATCACCTGGATCAGCGCCTGGCCGCGCGCCGCGTCCAGCGTCTTCACCACGCGCCCTTCAAACACCGGACCGTGGCGGATGAAGTAAAGATTGGAAAGCGCGCCGGTGACGTAGCTGGTTCCCACGAGCAGGAGCACGAACACGCCGCCAAGGCCCACCGCTCGATCCAGCTCCCTTCCGCTTCGAACGGTCAGGAACCGGACCGCCATCTGCGGCTGAGCCAGCACGCCTACGCCCACGCCCAGCGTGAGGCTGCCGACGATGATCCACCACAGATTGTATTTGGGGGATCCGAACCCGAACTCGGGCATGGCCGTCCAGCCCCGGTGGCCGATCGCCTGCAGAGAGGCGGGGACAAGCGCCTTGAGTTCGCCCAGCGCGCGGTGGCCCTCGACTACGCCGCCCGCCAGCTTATAGGTGAAGAGGAGCAGGACGATCATGGCCAGGCACATCAGCGCGCCCTGGAACGCGTCGGTGTACATCACGCCCTTGAGCCCTCCGAAGAAGACATACGCCGCCACCAGCGCCGCAAAGATGAATAGCGCCGCCCCGTATTCCAGGCCCAGGGCTTGGGAGAAAAACTCGGTTCCGCCGATCAGCACCGCCGTGCCGTAGAGCGGCATGAAAAGGACGATGATCAATCCGGCGAACGCTTGGAGGAAGCGGCTCTGGAAACGTCTTCCCAGCAGCTCGGGAAAGGTGTGGGCGTCCAGCGCCGCGCCCATGCGCCGGGTGGGCCGCCCCAGCCATACGAAAGCCACGAAAATGCCGATCAGGATGTTGGCGAAACAGAGCCACAACAGGCTCATTCCGAACATTCCGGCCGCGCCTCCGAATCCGACGATGGCGCTGGTGGAAATAAAAGTGGCCGCGTAGCTGAGGGCCACCACTGTGGGGTGCGCTTTCCGACCGGCCACCATGTAGTCGGTGGAATTTTTCGTGCCCTGGTACCCAAGCCAGCCAAGGTAGGCGGTGATGAACAGATAGATCAGGACCGCCGCCAGCTCGCCGATAGAAATCTCTCCCAACGCGTGCATGCGAGTTTCCTTTCCGGACGCGGCTCAGCCGCTTTGGTTCGTTATGGGTTGTTCCGCGGAGCCTCCGAACTTTCAGGGGCACGGGAGGACGGACTCTCTTCGTCGGAAGCCCGTCCGACAAAAAGGCTGTACAGGACGCACAGAGCCGCTGCGGCCACACACAGGACATACGCCGCCGCCACCCAAGGATCTTCTATGCCCAACATAAGCGCCTCCGGGGTTTGTCTTGATCTGTCTAGTCGCCTTTTGCCTTGTGTCTCCGGAACAACTCCACCGGCCCCACCACATTGATCTCGTTTTTCTGGAGGACGGCCACGGCCTCGTCCGGGCGATCCAGGCGGAACACCAGCACCGCTCGCCCCGCCCGCGGGATGGGAAAGGCGTACATGTACTCGACGTTGACTCCGGCCTTGCCCAGCGTCTCGAGCACGCCGGCCAAGCCGCCGGGC
>JAGHDA010000303.1 GCA_021160185.1 Verrucomicrobiota bacterium | reverse complement strand
CCGGCGGATCTGGATCGGTTTCCGCCCTTTGCGGCCCGTCACCGCCGATTCAATCCCATCGAGATCACCCGAGGCTGCGTGTACGCGTGCCGGTTTTGCCAGACGCCTTTTCTGTTCGGAGCGCGCTTCCGGCATCGGAGCCTGGAAGCCACGGAGGAGGCGATCCGCCGGCTCCGCGCGCACGGCTTGCGAGACGTGCGCTTCATCACGCCCAGCGCGCTTTCCTACGGCGCGGCGGACGCTTCGGCGCGGTTGGAGAAGGTGGAAGAGCTGCTCGAACGGGCGCGGCGCGCGCTCGGGCCGGGCGGCCGGATTTTCTTTGGAAGCTTCCCTTCGGAAATCCGACCGGAGCATCTGACGCGGGAGGCGGCGCGGCTTTTGCGGCGATTCGCAGCCAACGACAACCTGATCGTGGGCGCGCAGTCAGGCTCGGACCGCATGCTGCGCCTTGCAGGCCGGGGCCATACGGCGGCGCAGGCCGAGGAGGCGGTTCGGACGGCCCTGGAAGCCGGCTTCAAAGTGAACGTCGATTTCATCTTCGGCATGCCCGGCGAAGAGGAAGCGGACCGCCGGGCCACCCTTGCCCTGATGCGCCGGTTGGCCGCGCGCGGCGCCCGCATCCACGCGCACGCGTTCATGCCCTTGCCGGGGACGCCTTGGGCCGGGCGGCCGCCCAGCGCGATCCCGCCCTCCTGGCAACGGGCCCTGGGAGAGTTGAGCGCCGCAGGCAAGCTTTACGGTCAATGGGCCCGCCAGGCCCGGCTTGCGACGCGCCTGGCCGAGGAGCAGAACCGGGGCGTTTTCCCGACGCCCTGACCGGCGAGACCCTCGGTTCGGCTCGCAGCCGCTCCCCGCATCTCCAGACAAATCTGCAACATCCGGTGGTCGCTTCCCGGACCCCGCTCCACGCGCCGCCCCAACACCCTGAAATCCTCCGACACCCAACAGTGATCGATGGGGATGCCGAGCCACGGCATGTCGGCTGGCCAGCTCCATTGATAGCCCCGCCCCCGGAGGGTGTCCCGCAACCCCGAAATCCGGAGCAGCTTCGAATACCACGGGGAAAACGGCGTGAGGTTGAAGTCTCCCATCCAGATGCGCGGACCGGCGCGGGAGGCGAGCAGCTTGGCCGAAGCGAGGAGCTGCTCATTGCGCAAGGCGGCGTACCGCGGAGTTTCCGGAGGCACGGGATGGGACAAGAGCAGGTAGATCGGAACGCCGTGCGCCTCCAGCTCCGCCTCGATGGAAGGCTCGCACCCCGACCCAAGGTACACGGGGCGGATGCGCCGCGCCGGGAGCGAGGCAAAAAGCGCCATCCCAAAGGGATCGTTCCGGGGAACGACCAGGCGGTTGGTCCAGACGCTCTCGGCCCGCGCGAGCGCTCCCTCCCACGCCCGGTTTATTTCCACCAGGCCCACCACGTCGGCCCAGCGGCGGCGCAAGGCTTGCGCCGCAAATTCTTTGTAGGGATTGTCCACCTTGGCATTCCAACAGATCAGCCTCAACTCCGGGCTTGCGGGAGCGCTGGGCGCAACGGGAACCGGCGTCGGTCCGGGCAGGTAGGCCCCCATGGCCAACACATTAACCGCCGCGCCGCAGAGGGCCGCCGTCATCCATGTCCAGCTCCGCAGGGCGATCGCCGCCGCCGCGAGCGCCAGCAAGGCCGCGCCGTATTGGAGGCGGAAATGGGAGAACAACTCGAAAAGCCAGCCTCGCGCGCCGAAAAGCCCGGCGCATGAGAACGCCCAGAAAACGACCACGCCCAAGGGAACCGCCTTGCGAAGGAGGCTCGGCGGGGGCGGAATTTCCCGGATCGGCTCTGGCAACGGCGGTTTGGGCATCAGTCGCAGCTTAGCCTTTGCCGGCGCGCTTCCTTCTCAGCTCGGCGCGAAGCCTTTTGAGCGGCAACGTATTGACTACATCCTGCGCGGTCAACCAGCCCTTGCGCGCGACGCCCGCCCCCAAGGCGAGAAAGGCGGCTTCTTCGGCGCGGTGGGCGTCGCAGTTGACGGCGCAGCGGACGCCCTTTTTTCGCGCGTAAAGCCACCAGCGCCAGTCCAGGTCAAGACGGTAGGGATGGGCGTTGAGCTCGATCCAGGTCCCGGTTTCGGCGCAGGCGTCGATCACGGCCTGGACGTTGATCTTGTAAGGCTCGCGCGTCAGGAGCAAGCGCCCGGTGGGATGGCCGAGCATGTGGACGAAAGGATTTTCCGCAGCCATGATCAATCGCCGGGTGTTCTCCGCCTCGTCCCCTCCGGCCACGTGCAGGCTGGCCACTACAACCTCCAGTTCCGCGAGGATTTCATCCGGGAAGTCCAACCGATCTTTGAGAATGTCCACCTCGATTCCGGTCAACAGCCGGCCCTTCCGGCCCCGGGCGGCCCGTTCCTCGTTGAGTTTTCGGACGGCTTCCAACTGCCTGCGCAGCCGCTTGGCGTCCAGGCCGTTGGCCTGGAAAGACGAGCGGGAGTGGTCGGTCACCCCCCAGTACTCGAACCCTAACTCGTCGATCATCCGGGCGATCTGCTCCAGCGTCTGCCGTCCGTCGCTCCAATCCGAATGATTGTGGAGCGAACCGCGGAGCTGTTCCGGGCGGAGGAGTTCGGGCAGCCGCCCCTTTTCGGCGGCCTCGATCTCGCCCTGATTTTCCCGGAGCTCGGGCGGGATGTAGGCCAAGTCCAAAGCCCGGTAGATCGCCTCTTCGTCGCGGCAAGCCACCCGCTCCCCTTGGCGGCCTTCGCCCTCGCCCCGGAAGAGCCCGTACTCGTTGAGCCGCATTCCCCGCTGGATCGCCCGCTGGCGCAGGGCGATGTTGTGCTCCTTGCTGCCGGTGAAATAGGCCAGCGCGAAGGGATACTCTTCGTCGCGCACGACGCGCAGATCGGCCTGGATGCCTTCCTCCAACCGCACGCTGGCTTTGGTCTCCCCGTGGGCCAAAACCGATCGCACCCCCGGCAGCCTCACGAAGAAATCGAGCGCGGCCTTGGGCTTTTCGGAGGCAACAATGAAGTCCAGGTCCCCGATCGTCTCCCGGCGGCGGCGGAGGCTTCCGGCCACGCTGCATCGGATCGTCTCCGGCCGGTTCCGCAAAGCTTCATAAATCGATTCGGCCACGGCCAGCGCCTGATGGAGATGGAACCGGGAAGCGCGCTCGCGTCGGAACCGGATGCCTTCGAGGATCTTCTCCGCGGTGCGCGCGCCGAAGCCGGGCAGCTGCGCGACTCGGCCGTCCCGACAGGCCCTCTCCAATTCGTCCAGTCCGGCGACGCCGAGTTTTTCGTACACGGCCCGCACTTTGCGGGGCCCCATGCCGGGGATCTGGAGCAGCTCCAGGAGCCCTTCCGGAACCGAAGCCTTCAGCTCCTCGTAGTAAGGGAGCCGGCCGGAGCGGACCAGCTCTTCGATCTTCCGGCGGATGCTTTCGCCGATCCCTTTGATCTCGCCGAGCCGGTTTTCCTCGACCAGGCGGTCCAGCGGCTCGCTCAGCCCCTCCAGCGCCCGGGCCGCGTTGGCGTAGGCGCGGGTTTTGAAGGGGTTTTCGCCTTTCAGTTCCAGAAGGACCCCGATCTCGTTGAGGATCGCGGCGACCCGCTCTTTGTCCATGCTCGCAGTATGCGCCCTCGGCGCGCGCCCGCAAGTCCGGGGCCTTCCCGCTTGCGGCGGACCGAGTCCCCGGCTCATTCGCGCGCCGCGCGGTAAAAGACCGCGCCCGGGGCGTCAGAGAGGAGGTCGCTCATTTCCAACTCCGGCCCTTCGGCCGTCGCGCGCTCCACTGTGTCCCAGCGCTTCAAGTCCGTGGAGCGCTCCAGCCGGATCGTCGCCCCGGGCCGAACCTGGAGGAGAAGGCGGAACCGGCCGGCCGGGTCCGCCCAGGCGCGCAGGATGCGGAGCGGAACCAGCGGCGCGATGCGCAGCGTCGCGGCGGTCCGCGCCCCGGGCGCGGCGTTGATGAATCCGGTCAGCTTCAAATAAACCGCGCGCTCCTCGGTCCGATCCGGATTGGCGAGGATGGAGATTCGAATCGCGCGGTTCGTCTGGCCGGGGTTGAAGATCAGCGTGCCGCCGGCGCTCACGTAGTCCACGCCGGGCTCGGCGCCGCCGCCCGCCTCGGTCGCATAATCCACAAACACCGTCTCGCTCCACGGCTTCGAGAGGGCCACGGCGAGGTCCGCTGCCCCCGCCGCGCCTTCGAAGAGGTAGACGTCCCGGACGAACTGGACGGCAGGCGGGTCGTTGTCCTCGATT
>JAGHDA010000135.1 GCA_021160185.1 Verrucomicrobiota bacterium | reverse complement strand
GGCCAGATCGCCCTCGAAAAACTCCGCCCTCGGGTCCACCGCGCTCCGATGCCCCTCGCTCAAGTTGTCGAACACCGCCACGGCATGCCCCGCGTCGAGAAGCTGCTCCACGCACACCGAGCCGATATACCCCGCGCCTCCTGCGACAAACACTCTCATGGAGCCCATGATAGAAAAAGCCGCCCTCCCCGACAATTCGCCCCCTCGCCGGAAAGCCGGGTTTTCAATCCTCGCCCCGGTTCGGGAAAGCCTTTTTCTCGGACTCGAGAAGTTGGATGGCTTTCAAGGCCGCTTCCATCTCCGCGGCTTTTTTGCTTCGTCCGAAGCCTCTTCCTAATTCCCGGCCTTTGTGGCGCACCGAACATTCGAAAAAGCGCGCATGGTCCGGCCCGGAAACCGATTCCAAACGATACTCGGGGCCCTCGGGAGAAATCGCCTGAAGCAGCTCCTGAAGCGCGCCTTTCGGGTTGTCCGCAGGCCGTTCTTCGGCGGGGGTCTGCAAATCCTGTTCAAATTGTCGGAGCACAAACCGGCGCGCTTCCTCCATGCCGCGGTCCAGATAGATTGCCCCCACAACCGCTTCAAACGCGTCAGCCAACGTGGAAGAACGGCTTCGGCCGCCGTGCTCTTCTTCCCCTTTGCCCAGGATCAACGCTTCCCCCAACGCCAACCCGGCGGCGCGGCGGCTCAGGGAAGCGCGATTGACCATCCGCGCCCGCGCCTTGGTCAGCACGCCCTCCTTGACCTCCGGATGTCGGCGGTAAAGCTCCGCGGTAAGGATCAACTGCAGGACGGCGTCGCCCAGAAATTCAAGCCGCTGATAATTGCCGCCGCCATAATCCTTCTCTTGGCCGACCGAGGGATGGGTCACCGCCTGCCGGAGAAGGTCGCGGTCCTGAAAGGTCACCCCAATCCGTTTCTCAAGCTCTTTCAGCGCCTGCTCCCAGCTCATGAGTCCGCCCTTTCTCTCGCCGTCTGCTCCGGAAAAGGCTTGTCGGAAGGCGCCTGGTCCGCACTCGCGGCGTTGTCCGATCCCAAGGCCCCTTCCCGCTCCAAAGCCTCCGGCCCGCGCTCCAGCAACGCCCCTACCTGCCGCTGAACGACGTCCAGCTCGTTCAGCTTCAATTCCGGATCCGGCACGGAGAAGCTTTCCCCCGTGCGGGCGTGTTCATAGTGCAGCCAAAGACGTCCTTCGGCCCGCGTTCGGGCTTTCATCCGGAGGATTTTTTTTCGCTCGAGCATCACGCAAAGGATGAAGCATGCGCCGGCCATTCGCGCCTCGCCCCGCTCGATCAAATGCCGCAACAGTTCCTCGGCGGTCTCTTTCCGAATCGGCTCCGCTTCCGGCCGCGGCGCGCGGTACCGCGATTTCCAGTGAGAAACGAAATTCTCCGGCCGCCGGGAAGGATCGGCCCACTCCTTCGCCCAGCACTCGGCGCACAGGTCCACCCTCTGGTAACCCTCCGGGCCGCGAAGAAGCGCCGTGTCCAACGGCTCCCCGTCCTCAAACGCGCGAGCGCAGGACCGACACGCGCGGCTCATGGCCTGGATGTTCCAATCAGTTCTCACTCGCCTCTCCGAACTCTCACTCTACCGCCTTCACGGCAAAACCCAAACGCCCCCCGTTCCGGTGGAGCGCAAAGTTGCCGCATGCTACATTCCCCGCCGATGAGCGAGCGTAAGCAACCCGACCCGGAAGGGATCCCCGCTCCGATTCCAATCGATGGAACGCTCGATCTCCACGCCTTCCGGCCCCAGGACGTCAAGCCGTTGGTTCAGGATTATCTCCAAGCCTGCCGGGAGCGCGGCATTTTGCTGGTCCGGATCATTCACGGCAAAGGGATCGGTGTTCTGCGCCGCACCGTCCACAGCCTCCTCGCGAAGCGTCCGGACGTCATCGAATACCATCTGGATTTCGACGCGTTCGGAGGACGCGGGGCGACGATTGTGCGCCTCCGCCCCATGGACCCGCCTCCTCGCCCTGAAAAAGAGGCCTGAAAAACCGCCCTCCCGCCAGGCCGGGCTGCGCTCAAAGGAACTCCCTGGGATCGGCGATCCGTCCCGCCAGGGCGCTCGCCGCCACTGTGGCCGGGCTGGCCAGAAAGATCTGGGCCTGTTTGTGTCCCATCCGACCTGGGAAATTGCGGTTGGTGGCGCTGATGCACTTGAGCGGAGCGTTCACCCTCCCGAAGGTGTCCGAAGGCCCTCCAAGACAAGCTGCGCAGCCGGCGTTTTCGGTCATGCGGACGCCCGCTTCCGCGAGGATGTCCCAGATCGACTTCCCTCCCCAGTAAGTGGAACGCAAGAGGCGGACGACATCGGGAGTGGCCGGCACGCCGAAGGTGTCGATCTTGACCTGACGCCCCCGAACGATCCGGGCGAACTCGACAAAGTCGCTCGCCTTGCCGCCGGTGCAGGAGCCGATATAGGCCCGATCCAACTTCACTTCGCTCAGTTCCTTGGCTTTCTTGCGGTTGCCCGGATTAGGGGGGCACGCGACAAGCGGCTCCAGTTTGTCCAGCTCCACGGTCAGTTCGTAACAGAACTTCTGGTCCGCATCCGGCTCGACCGGCTCATACTTCTGCGGCGTGCCGTTCAGGCGCGTGCGGGCTTCCACGTATTCGGCGGTTCGCCCATCGAACGGAAAGATTGCGTTCTTTCCGCCGGCCTCGATCGCCATGTTCGCAATGGTCATCCGATCGTCCATCGAGAGCCCTGCCACGCCCGAGCCGCCATACTGCATGGCCCGGTAGGTGGCCCCGTCGAATCCGATCTCCCCGATGATATGAAGGATAATATCCTTTGCCATCACGCCCGGCTGGAGCCGGCCTTCGAGCCGAAAATGCATTGTCTCGGGAACGCGCAGCAACAGCTTGCCCGCGCCCATCACAAATCCGGCGTCGGTGTTCCCAATTCCAGTGGCAAACTCGTTGAAGGCTCCGGCCATGCAGGTATGGCTGTCCGTGCCGAATAGCACTTCGCCGGGACGGGTGTGCCCTTTCTCCGCAAGGGCTGTATGGCACACGCCCGCATAGCGAGCCCCGTATTGCCGCGTCAAATTGCCCTTGGACGGATCAAACCGCCAGGATCCGTCGGGATCGTCAATCACATCGTAGAAGTAAACGATGCCCTGCTCTTTCACAAACTCGCGCAGGATATCCACGTTGCGGTTGGCCTTCGCGTCGGATGTGAAAATGTAATGGTCGGGGATGATGACTATCCGACTCGGATCCCACACCTTGGCCTCGGCCCCAAATTCGCGCTTGAACACGCCGATCGTGCCCGGTCCGCACACGTCGTGCGTCATCAGCACATCAGCCTTCACCCACACGCCTTCGCCCGGCTCCACCTTTGTTTTGCCCGAGGCGCGAGCCAACAGTTTTTCCGTCAACGTCATACCAACCGCTGAGGGTACGCGAAAGGGCCTCTCCAAACAACGAGCAATGCCTCCCGCCGAGGCTACCCGAGCGCCGCCTGCGCCCGTTGAACCAGCTCCTTCCACAGGCGGCGCTGCTCGATCATGGCGCGCACGCGGTCAGGAGGATTGGTTCTGGCCTCGAGCAAAATCCATCCCGAATAGTCCGCGTTCACGAACAGCTCCATCAGCCGATCGTAAGGATAGCTTTCCACATTGAACTCCCGCACGTGAGCGGTGTCCCCAAGGCAATCCCTCACCAGCCAGAAGTTGTACTCGAGCCCTTCGTCCTCAAGATCCTGAGGGTTGCTGTTCCAGCACACCCGAGCGTTGGGATGGTCGGCGACTTCCATGATGGCGCGAATGACGGGCAAATGGCAGCATGTGCCGTGGACCTCGAGACGAAGCTGCTGCCCCAACTCCGCGCCGTAACGGGCCAGCTCGCGCAACGAACGTCCGATCTGTTCGATCGTCTTTTCGTGAGGAACCCCTTTGTGGAAATTGTTGGGCTTGACCTTTACGCCGCTCGCTCCGATGTCGCGGCTCAGGCGAAGCCATGCCTTTGTCCGTTCAATCTCGGCTTTAAGGGCGTCGGGATCGGGGCTGTCGAAATGATGATTAGTTCCCAAGCCCACGCACGTCACCGGCGAGTCGGCAAAACGCCGCTTGACCTCCGCTCGTTGGGCGGCGCTCAACGCCGGGCTGACGCCGTGCTTGTGATCCACACGCAGCTCCACGCCCAACAACCCCGTTTTCTCGCAGTTCGCGATCAACGTGGGCAGATCCCAATCCCTGCCCCATTGATACGTCACAAGCCCCAACCGCATGCGGGAGCCCTTCAAGCGCTTCGGAGCGCAGGAAGCCATCGGAGCCGCCAGCGCCGCCGCGCCGGCTGAAACCGCCGTCGCCAAGAAATGCCTTCGATTCATGCCGCAATTCCTCTTCTCGCTCGCCTTGTTCATGATTCTCCGAAAATCATCGCCGCTTCCTTCCCGGGAAACGAGCAACCTTCTTCCAAAGGCTACACCTGCGCCTTCCCGCCAAGCAAGCCCCGCCCAGCTCCTGGAAGAACGCCAAGCGCTTCGTAGCCGGCCGCCGCTGAGCGACAAAAGCCCCAAAAGCAGAAAGCGGGGCCGGTCGCTCCGGCCCCGCGCGGGAAATCCTCGTCAAGCCCAATCTCCTACGGCGTGCGCGCCCGATAGAACCTGACCGGTTTCTCCAAGGAATCCTGATCCACAAACTGAGCCTCGCCAAAGTTGGCGACGTTGGTGCTCACCGGAACCCACGGGCCGCCAACCTGATCCGCGGCTTCGATCACATAAGTCTGACCAGCTTGTCCCTGAATGCGCACTGCGAAGAAGCCCGACTGAAGCTGCTGAAGGCTCAGGAGAACCGGAATGCTTGGGTCGGGTTCGATCTTGAAAGGCAGTTTCACATTGTCGATGAAGGCGGCGTCCAAGCCCTCGGAATTGCGGGAGTCCTTGACGTACCGCCACTCCAGTGTGTGCTCTCCCGCAGCAAGATCAAATCGATATTCCACCCAATCGATCTCGCCGGACCATCGCTCCAGGCGGACGCCGTCCACGTAGAACTCCAGGAAGTCCCATCCTTCCTCCGAACTGACGCGGTATTCGAAGCTCCCGGTCCCTTCTGTAAACGCGCCCTCAAGGATCAAGGAAGAACTCTGCCCGGCCCCGATCGCTCCAGAACGCGCCGCGTACTCGCCCAACGCGCTGGTCGCGTCGGTGATCGTCCACGGCGCGTCGCCGCCGAACCGCCAATCCAAGCCGCTGAAATCGCCCGCTTCAAAGTCGTCGCTAAAGACGATCGGCGCAAAGACAGGCTGAATCCGAATCGGCCGATCCACCACGAACATAACCGGGTTGTCATTCGGCAGAGGCGCGTCGCTTTCCCAGCGCACAAACTGATAGTATCGATCCGGAATCGCCTGCACAGTGTATTTGGCCCCCGCCGCCGCCGTGTACTCGCCCGGATCGGGAATCGTCACGCCGCCATCAGCCGCCACGATAGTGACGCTTTGCACAGGAGCGGGCGTAAAGATCCAGTTCAGGTTCACCTTGCCCGAAGCTCCGCCGTAGCCGTCCACAGCGATCCGATATTCCACACCGCCGCGAACCGCTATGGTCAACATGCTGGTGCGAAGCGTGCTGGCGGCGTCGTCGTTGGCGCCCACGAGAGTCAGCTCACCCACCCGCTCCCCGGTGTACACGGCGAGCAGCGTATCAAAATCAGAGCCCGCAGTAGTCATTTTGAGCAGCCCGTCCGCAGGGGCCTTCCACGTCCACCAAATCGAATGGCCGCCCTCGTTGCCCGCGTGATTCGGCTCGCCATACTCCTTGGCGGCCGCTGCGTTGTCCGCCTTCGCCATGCCGTTGGTCTCGGTCAGGTAAAACTCGCTCGCCGGATTCAACACGACCGCGAACAGGTCGTTCGGGGCTTCCACCGGATCGTAATACACGGTGATTTTGACCGGGGCGCTGCGGTTGTCTGCATAGTCGAGGGCCGAAACAAGAATCTGGTTGGGGCCGGGCCGCAGGGTGGCTTTGGCGCTCCATTCGGTCGTCCCCTTGGCCGACTGCGGCATGCCGCTGTTGACCCGCACCAAGACTTCGCGCAATCCGACCGCGCTGGGCAACGGATCAAACGCTTCGCCGAAGACGTTGATCCGAGAACTCGTGAAGATCTCGCCGTTCTGCGGGCCTTCCACCCGAACTACCGGCGAATACACATCCGGCGCTCCGCCCGGCTCGACCCGGAGCCGGATGCCGCCGAAATCGTCCGCCGTCACGCCCGCCACGGCGATCCAATACGTCACGCCCTGCTGGGCCGTGAACTCGACGTAAGGCTGCAGCTTGCCGTCCACGTCGTTCGCCGCGGCCACGACCTTCAAGTCGTCAAAGCTTGTCCCGGTGTAAACCGCCAGCACTGCGTCAAACGCCGTGCCGGCGGTGTCCACAATCGCAGGGCCGCTGAACTTGGGCGACCAGCTCCACCACACCGTGTTGGCTATTGAGGAGACGCCCGCGTGGCGCGGCTCGTTGAACTCCACCGTGGCGTAATTGTTCGTCGCCACAATCGTATCTTCCCCAAACGCGCCCAGGGCCGGGACTTTCGCCGCATCCGCAAAGTCGTCATTTTCCGGCGGCCCCACAATGATGTAAGTGTACGAACCGGTGAAGTCTTCCGCTCCCGGAGCTTTCACATCGAGATCAAACGTGAGCGTGTTGTCAAACGGCGGATTCACATAAGGCGTGAGATCAAAATAGGCGCTGTAGATATTGTCGTCGGCCGTCTCGTCGGGATCTTCGCCGTCGTTCTTGAACGTCACCGTGCCGAGATCCTCGGGAAGCGTGGCCACCACAGTCGCATTCGTGATGTCGAACAGATCGTTCACCTTCACGAACACGGGCAGGTTGGTCGTAATCAGCACCGGCGCGTTGTTCCTCGGATCCAGGGTGATCTCGAGGATGCCGTCCGGCGTGGCGCGAAGAGCCTTGTAAGCGTTCAGCCGCCCGCCGGTGACCGTGCGGTCCTTCAAATCATCCACGGGCACCGTGGATCGCAGGATCCGCTCCCTGGCCTCCAGCATGTCCGCGTTGGGAAAGGCGCCGAAGATCAAAGCCGCCGTGCCGCTGACAAAAGGCGCGGCCATGCTCGTGCCGTCCAAGACTTCATAGGAAGTGTCCGACTCGTTGTAACAGGAATAAATCTCCACTCCCGGCGCGGCAAGATCGACCGACTGACGCCCGTAGTTGGCCCACTCGGGCATTTTGTCCGCCCGATCGATCGCGGTGACTGCAATGATATTCTCCAGGTCGTAGGAGGCGGGATAAAACGGCGTAAGGTCGTTGTCGTTGCCCTCGTTCCCAACGGCGCATACCACTAATACGCCGTTGGTGTTGGCATAATCATAGACGGCAAGCTCCAGGTCGTCATACATGTAGCCGCCCGAGCTGACGTTGATAATGCGGGCGCCCTCGTTCACTGCGTACATGACCCCCTCGATCTCATCGCTAAGGAAGCCGCCCCCCTCGGCGTCGAAAGACTTGATCGCCATCAGCTTGACCTCCCACGCGACGCCGACGTGAGGGTAGTTGTTGTTTGCGGCCGCGCCGATGATGCCGGCCACATGCGTCCCATGACCCTCGTCGTCCCACGGATCTCCGGAGCCCACGATGACATTCACGCCGAAGACATCGTCCACATAGCCGTTGCCGTCGTCGTCAATTCCGTTGCCGGGGATCTCGTCCGGGTTATGCCATATCTGCCGCTCCAGATCCTTGTGCGTGTAGCGAATGCCGCTGTCCAGAATGGCCACCACCACATTGGTGGAGCCCACGCTCAGATCCCAGGCGTTTTTGTCGCCCCCGTCAGGATCAGTGATC
>JAGHDA010000330.1 GCA_021160185.1 Verrucomicrobiota bacterium | reverse complement strand
GTGCGCGCCGGCGCGCACACCGGAGCGCATGACCAGGCCGCGCGATAGATCGTTCCTTTTCGGGCCAAGGCGTCCAGATTCGGCGTGGTGGCGTAAGCGTCCCCGTAGCATCCGAGCTGCGGGCCGATGTCCTCGCACGTGAGCCAGAGAATGTTCGGACGCTCCGCGCCGAACGGGCTCAACGAGCCAAGCAAAAAGGCCAGGAGACAGACCGCGTATTGTTTCATGCCCTCTCTCTTACCCAAGCGATCCGGTGTCAGCAAGGGGAAAGCGCCCCCTCCGGTTGGGGCAGGGTTTGACTCGGACCGATCCGGAGCGGCGACAAGACGCAGAAACCGCGCCGCGCGAAGCCTCCAGCATTCCGCCCACGCGGCGGCCAGCGGCGTTCCGGGGGCCGGTTCGCCGCTTCGGGGGGCTGCTTTGTTTCCAAGGGATTTTGGCATTGCCCGCTCCCCTGATTGGGCGGACAATGCCGGCTATGCAAAAAATCCACTACAGGACAATCCTGCGCCGATTGACATGGGCGGGAGCGGCGTGTCTCCTTGCGTTCGGGCAATCCGCTCCGGCCGCCGAAAGCGATGGTTCTTCTCCGAATAAGCCTTGGATTTGGCCGTCGGAACCGCCGCCTGATTGCCCCTTCCAACCTTCCCGGAGCATCGTGGGCATCGCCTTCACCGGTCGGCACAGCGATTACCATGTGGCCGACACCTGGTATCCTTCCTGGGCCGCGGACGGACGGCTCTATTCGCCTTTCACAGACGGCTCAACGCCGCGGCTGGACGGCGGGCGGGACGCCTCGAACTCGGCGCGGGGCGAGGGCCGATTTGCCACCACCGGCCAGGCCGTTCTGGAAGGCGACGATCCGTTGAACCTGAAGATTTACAGCCTGGGTCTCACAACCGCCAGCGCAGCGCCCTATGGCGGACGGTATCCCTGCGGCAGCCTGGTCTACCGCGGCGTGTGGTATTACGGCACGTATTGCCTGAGCCCCAAGGGCGGCACGCGCTATGGCTCGATTGTGTATAATTGGCCGTGGCTCGGGCCGCTGGTCGGCTTCCGCATTTCCACCGACTACGGACGCACCTGGAAAGAAACTCCGCACACGCCCAGCCGGCCGTTGTTCGGAGAGACGGGCATGTGGGGGCATCCCGTCAAAATCGGCGCGCCTCATTTCGTGGACTTCGGCCGCGACATGCAGTATTCGCCCGACGGCATGGCGTATCTGACGGCTCACGGCGCGACGGAGCCGGATCCCAAGCCGCGTTTCGCCAATCTGAGCTGGATCAGCGGCGACCAAATCTATCTGCTGCGGGTGCGGCCTGCGCCGAACACCATCAACGACGCCGGCCGATACGAGTTTTACGCCGGCGCGGACGCCGACGGCGCTCCCGTCTGGACGCGCGATTTCAGCCGGATTCGGCCGTTGATCGATTGGAACAACAATTGCGGCTCGGTGACTGTGACTTACGACGCGCCGCTCAAGAAATACCTGATGTGTGTGACCGACGGGTGGCCCACCTATGCCAAGATGAATTCCTACATCCTCGAAGCCGACGCCCTGACCGGCCCTTGGCGGCTGGTGACTTACATGAAGGCATTCGGCGAACAAGGCTACTTCCTGAACTTCCCCTCCAAGTTCATCAGCCCCGACGGCCGGCGGCTGTGGCTCTGCTATTCCGCCAACTTCGCCCGGGGTTGGAACAACCAGCGCATCCGCTCGAATCCTCCCGGCAGCCATTACGGCTTGGTCTTGCAAGAGGTCTTGCTCCTGACCCCGGAAACTTATCGGCAGTACGAAGGGAATCCCCGGCCGCAGTAGTTTCCGAAACGCAGGCCCCAAGTCTCCTTTCTCGCGACCGGCGCGGGCGGCGGGCAAACCGGTCGGCCGCGCCCGCTACGGCGTTGGCTCGGCCAGCCAAGCGTCGAGCCGCGCCTCCCATTTCGCGTCCCAGCCCAGGTAGATGTTGGCCATCACCTGCTCATACCCGGCCCGGGGAATGTCCGCTCCGTACTCTTTAAGGTGGATCGGATGTTTCTGAAGCCGCTCGCGCCATTTGGCAAAGGCCGCCTTGCAGTATCGAATCCACCGCCGGTGAACTTCAGGGTAATCCACCGTCTCCCGCAACCGCCGGTCCATGAGGCGAGCGATTTCCGGACGCCGCCGAGCCAGGTTGTGGATCTCATCCGGGTCTTCGCGCAGATTGAACAACTGGGGAGGTCGGCCCGGATAGGCTACGTATTTCCAGTCGCCTTCGCGCCACATGAACATCGAGGTGTTCGCCGTGGAGCCGGTGAACTCGGCCAGCGCCCAGTTGCGGCTGCGCGTTGTCCGTCCGGTCAGCAGCGGCATAAGCGATTCGCCGTCCAGATTTCCCGGCCCTTCCGCCCGCCCCATGTCCATCAGGGTTGGATAGAGGTCGATCAAGGAGACGATATTGTTCAGGACCCGCCCCTTCATCACGCCCGGCCCCGCCACGATGAAGGGCACGCGCGCGGAGGATTCGTACATGTTCATCTTGTACCATTGGCGATGCTCCATGTTGTTCTCGCCGTGGTCGCTGACGAGGATCACATAGGTGTTTGCAGTCAAGCCCAGCCGATCCAGTTGATCCAGGAGCCGGCCCGCCATGGCGTCCGCCTCGGCGATCATGGCGTAGTAGATCGAGCGGGTCAGACGCACGGTCTGCGGGTCGAAGCCGTGCGTCCAATTCTTGCTGATCCGTTGGTAGCGCATCACCGGATGCAGTTCGTCGTCTTCCGGAGGAACGCCGACGGCGTTTCGGTCGATTCGCGAAAGCCAATAACGTGAGGTGACGAAGGCCGGATGCGGAATTCCCATCGACACATAGAGAAAGAACGGTTTCTCCGCCCGGGCCTCCTCCTCGAGCCAGCGGCATGCCTTGTCCACCAGAGACCAATCCTTCTTGTGCACGCGGCGCTCCAGGCCGGGCAGAACTCTCGGTTTGGCCGGGCGGTAGGAGGGCAGCTCGATGTCGGCCGGAGCCGTCCAGGCCGTGACCCGCGCCAACTGGCTGTGCCCGCCGCTCAGGTAGTCGTGCTTCCCGATGCCGCCCAACTTCGAGGCGAACCGGTAGCCGACCCGCTCCAGCCTGTTCTTGAACGTCTCCGCGCCGGGCTCCAAGCCCTTATGGTTGTTCCAACTCTCGATGTGATGGGTATAGCGGCCGGACCACATGTTCGCCCGCGAAGGGCAGCAGATGGGGTGGCTGCAGTAGGCGTTCCGGAAGACTGCCCCTCGCGCGGCCAACCGGTCGCAATTCGGCGTCGCCCGCCGCAAAGGCGCGCAGCCCAGCGCGCCCAAGGCGCGCCCGTCCCAACTGTCGAACTGGATCAGGCAGATGTTCGGCCGGCTCGCCGCTTCCGTCCCAGGCTGCAGGAAAAGCCCCAACAACCCGCAAAGAACGGCCGCCCCCCGCGCGAGCCTCGCGCCAACGCGGCCCGCAAGGCCCCATAAGCTACAGCGCCTTCGCCCGCGCCTCTTCCAGGGAATCAGATCGGATGCTTTCATTGCGCCACCCCGATCCTATCCCTTTGCCGGCGCCTGGGCCAGCCGAATCCCGCGCGGAGCCGCCGAGGCGACGAGGCGGGATGAGCCTGAGCGAGGAAGGAAGCCCCGGCGATCCTTGCCTCCAGCCGCCGACGTGAGGAGGCGGCTGGAGTTTATGGCGGCAAGCCGGATTGACCCGCGCTTGCGAAGCGAATAGAATGCGCCGCATGATGCAAACCAAAGTTGGCTTCCGCAGCAGTCTCCTTGGCTTCTCCTCCGCCCTCGCCGCCGCGCTTTGCGCGAGCGCTCTTGCGTTTGCGGCGGAACAGCCTGTCCAAGTCGGGCATGCGGGGGATCGCGTGATTCTTCCGGTGAACCAAGTGCTCACGCCTTACGGTCGTCAGGTGGAGCTGTCCGGGACGCGGCCCATCGTGATGGCGCTTTCTCCGGACCGCAGGTTCCTCGCGGTTTCGGGCAAGCGGAGCAAATTGTTGGTAATCCGCCCGACGACGGGGGAGATCCTCCAGGAAGTTCCTTTCCCTTCAGAGAAACAGAAAACTCCGCCGCCGCCTTCCCAACATATCCTGAATCCGGACACTAAAGGCCAAGCAAGCTACACCGGCCTGGCCTTCTCGCCCGACGGCCGCCGGATCTACCTGAGCAACGTCAACGGCAGCGTGAAAGTTTTCACGGTGGACGAAAAGGACGTCGTGCGGCCGTCCCACTCAATTGTGTTGCCCCCCGCGAAAGCGCCGCGGCGCGCGGCCGAAATTCCGGCCGGGATCGCCGTTTCTCCGGACGGCAAGCGGCTCTATGTGTGCGGCAACCTCTCGAACCGGCTTCTTGAGATCGACGCCGCTTCGGGGAAGGTTCTGCGGACATTCGAGACGGGCGTCGCGCCTTATGACGTGGCGCTTGTGAACGGAAAGGCTTACGTGAGCAATTGGGGCGGCCGCCGACCGAAGCCCGGCGAGCTGACCGGTCCCGCCGGACGGGGCACGACGGTGAAGGTGGATCCGGTCCGCCACATCGCTTGCGAGGGGTCGGTGAGCGCAATCAATCTGGCGCAGGAATCCGGGGCGGCGAAGGAGATCCTGACCGGGATGCACGCCTCGGCGCTGGCGGTCTCGCCCGACAAGCGCTATTTGGTCTGCGCCAACGCCGCCGCGGACAACTTGAGCGTCATCGACACGCGGACGGATCAAGTGGTGGAAACGATCTGGGCGAAGCAAAGCCCGGCGGATCTTTTCGGCGCTTCGCCCAACGGCCTTTGCTTCAGCCCCGACGGCGAGCGGCTGTATGTGGCCAACGGCACGCAAAACGCGGTGGCGGTCATCGAGTTCGAGCCGCCGGAGGCGCCCGGGGCGAAGACCGAGGAGCGTTCGAAGCTGCTGGGGCTCATTCCGGTGGGCTGGTTTCCGTGCGTGGTCATTCACGATCCGGAAGCTCCGCGGCTGTACGTGGCCAATCTCAAAGGGCTGGCTCTTGCCCCCCGAAGCACGGGGCTTCCTACGCCAAAAGGGTTCAACACGCATCAATATCACGGCTCGATTTCGGTTTTTCGGATCCCGTCGGACCAGAAGCTGAAGGAACTTTCGGCGCAGGTTTACGCGGATTTCTCGCGCAGCCGCATCGCGCAGTCTTTCCTGCCCCCGCGGCCCAACCAGCCGCCGCGCCCGATTCCGGAGCGGATCGGCGAGCCGAGCGTCATCCGCCACGTGGTCTATGTGATCAAAGAAAATCGCACCTACGACCAGGTGCTCGGCGACATGCCCGAAGGCAACGGCGATCCGGGACTTTGCATTTTCGGGGAGCGCGTAACCCCCAACGAACATAAGCTGGCGCGGGAATTCGTGCTTCTGGACAACACTTACTGCTGCGGCATTCTCAGCGCCGACGGCCACCAGTGGAGCACTACCGCCTTCGGCACCGACTACCTCGAAAAATCCTTCGCCGGATGGCCCCGCAGCTACCCGGACGGGATGGGCATAGACGACCGGGACGCGCTGGCCTACGCGCCGAGCGGCTTCATCTGGGACAACGCCCTGGCTCACAACGTGTCGATCTGGAACTTCGGCGAATTCGCCATGCCCGATTGTCGGTGGGCCGATCCGAAGCGCTCAGGAAGCCCGAGCTGGACCGATTTCTGGCATGAATATCTCTACGGCGAGGGGAAAGTGATCATCGGCTCCCAACCCGCCATCGAAACCATCCGGCCGTTTACCCCTACCGATTACGTCGGCTGGAACATGGCGGTGCCGGATGTGTGGCGGGCGCGCTACATCATCCGCCAACTCCATAAGTGGGAGAAGGAAGGCCGCATGCCTCGGCTTGTGCTGATCTGCCTGCCTGACGACCACACCAGCGGGACTGCGCGCGGGCGGCCCACTCCGGCGGCCCATGTGGCTGACAACGACCTTGCCCTCGGCCGGATCATCGAGGCGTTCAGCCACAGCCGGTTCTGGAAAGAGACGGCGTTCTTCGTCATCGAAGACGATCCGCAAAACGGCTTCGACCACGTCAGCGGCTACCGAACCACCGCGTTCATTGCCAGCCCCTGGTGCAAGCGGCGCGCCGTGATTTCCACCATGTACAACACCACCAGCATGCTCCGCACCATCGAGCAGATCCTCGGCCTGCCGCCGATGAATCAGTTCGACGCCACAGCGGAGCCGATGCGGGACTGCTTTACCGACACGCCCGATTTCACCCCCTTCGTCTCCGTGCCGAACCAAGTGCCCTTGGATCAAATGAATCCCGCGCCGCATGCGATCAAAGACCCGCGCCAGCGGCGCTGGGCGGAAGTTTCGGAAACCCTCAATTTCAAGCAGGTGGACGCCTGCCCCGAGAGCACGTTGAACCAGATCCTCTGGCATGCCATGAAAGGCCCGGACGCCCCCTACCCTTGGTGGGCGGTTACTCTGGATCAAGAAGAAGACGAGGACTAAGCGCGGCGGCGAGCCTTCTTCCCGCCGCCCTCGGCATGGGCGGCGGGAGTTACTCGATGAGCTCCAGGTCGTCGGCGTTGACCCGAACCGCCGCCGCCTGGCCGATGAAGTCCAGCCGCAACAACACTTCGCTCATGCCTCGGCGATCCTCGACCCACGCTTCCAGCCCTTGGAGCGGGCCGGAGCGTATCCGCACCAGGGAGCCGGGGCCGATTGTCGGCGCGAGGCGCACTTCCACCTCCTGCTCCAGGGCGAACAGGATGTCCTCGAGCTGCTCTTCGAACTCCCGCTGGTCCGGGACGTGGAGCAGGTTGGCCACGTAATCGCTCATCTTCACCAGGCGGCCTTGGGAAGGGAGAATGCGCAGAAAGACATACCCCGGAAACAGCGGCTTGTAGAAGACCGCCGTCTTGCGCTTATACCGGCGCACGCTCCGGTACAGAGGCAAGACCGTCTCCAGCTTTTCCCGCTCGCAGTAGGCGACAAGCTTCTTCTCGCAGCGCGGCTTGGTATGCGCCACGTACCACAATGTTTCTTGCGGTTGTTCCCTATCCCGATCCCTTTCGCCCGCTGCGTCCATGGAGCCGATGACTGTTAGCCGCTCTTGGCCGGGAAGGCAAGAAAGGAATCGCCGTGCCAACATGCGCCTCAACCCCACATTGCCCGGCAAATCCACACGCTGGCCAGAATTCCCGCCAGATCGGCCAAAAGCCCCGCCAACACCGCATGGCGAACGCGCTTAACACCCACCGCCCCGAAATAAATCGCGGCAACGTAAAGCGTGGTCTCCGTGCTGCCCAGCAACGTGCCGCCCATCCGCGTCACCAGATGATCCGGCCCCAACCTGGTCGCCAGGTCGCTGAACAAGCCGATGGCGGCGCTGCCGCTGAGCGGACGCGTTAGGGCCATCGGCAGCAAATCCGCAGGAAACCCGATCGCTGCAAGCGCCGGCCCCAACATCCGGCTGAGCCATTCCACGCCGCCGCCGGCGCGGAAGATGCGGATCGCTACAAGCATGGCGACCAGATAGGGAATGATTCGCAGTGAAACCTGAAACCCTTCCTTGGCCCCTTCCACAAATTCCTCATAAACCGGAAGCCCCCGAACCGCGGCGTAAAGCGGCAGAAAGGCAAGCAGAAACGGGATCGCCAACGCCGACACAGCCTGGACCGCCGCCATGCCGGGCGGCGCGCCGCCGTGGATTCCCGCCGCCGTTTGCCGAACGAGAAGCGCCAGGAACCCCGCCGCCAACGCCCACGGCAACGCCCGCCGCCAGCCCCGGCTCGCGCGCTCCCGCGGCTCAGACGCGCCCTTGGAAGGGGTTTCTTCCCCCGAAGGCTCTTCCGAAAAGGTTTCCCGGGAGCCCCGCGGCGCGGAGAGGCGGAACCACGGCGTTTTTTCCAGCAGCTTCACCGAGACAATCCCCACAGCCGTAGAGACCGCCGTGGCGGCCAAGGCGGTTCCGACGATTGCCGTCGGCGCTTTAGAGCCGGCGGCGGCGAGAACGGCCACCGCCGTGGCGGGGATCAGTTGAACCGAGCTGGTGTTCAGCGCCAGAAAAGTGCACATCGCGTCCGTCGCCGTGCCCCGCGCGCGATTCAGCTGCTCCAGATCCCGCATCGCCCGAAGCCCCAGCGGAGTCGCCGCGTTGTTCAGGCCCAGCATGTTCGCCGAAAGGTTCATCACCATCGACCCCATGGCCGGGTGGTCCGGCGGAACATCCGGAAAAAGGCGGCAAAGGACGGGGCGCAAGAGTCGGGCGACGCTGCGGATCAAGCCGGCGCGTTCGACCAGGCGCATCATGCCCAGCCACAACGCCATCAGCCCCGCCAGCGGGAGGGCGATGTCCATCACCGCGACACGCGC